>NZ_JBHXJK010000039.1:9868-11229 GCF_042723255.1 Amycolatopsis thailandensis | reverse complement strand
GGCGCGGCGACGATCGGTTCGGTGTCGTTCGCGTCGCCGAAGCTGACGTGGACCGGCGACCTGGAGATCGGCGCCACCTCCACGGTGACCTACACGGTCAAGGTCAAGAGCCCGAACACCGGTGACAACAAGCTGTCCAATGTGGTCACGTCGGACACGCCCGGCGGGAACTGCCCGCCGGGCTCGACGGACCCGAAGTGCGGCACGACGACTCCGGTATCCGGGTTCAAGATCGAAAAGGTGGTCGACAAGCAGTCGGCGAATCCAGGCGATGCCGTCAAATACACCGTCACCGTGACCAACACCGGCCAGACGAAGATCGCCGGCGCGACCTTCACCGATGATCTGACACAGGTTCTCGATGACGCCGATTACCAGGATGACGGTGCGGCAACGGTCGGTGCGGTGTCGTATGTGGCGCCGAAGCTGACCTGGACCGGTGACCTCGACGTCGGCGGGACGTCCACGGTGACGTACACGGTCAAGGTCAAGAGCCCGAACACCGGTGACAACAAGCTGATCAACGTGGTGACGTCGGAGACTCCGGGCGGGAACTGCCCGCCGGGCTCGACCGATCCGAAGTGCACCACGACCACGCCGGTCTCGGGCTTCAAGATCGAGAAGTCGGTCGACAAGGAGTCGGCGAACCCCGGTGACGTCGTGAAGTACACGGTCACCGTCACGAACACCGGTCAGACCAAGTTGACCGGGGCGACGTTCACCGACGACTTGACCCGGGTCCTCGATGACGCGGATTACCAGGACGACGGTGCGGCGACGATCGGTGCGGTGTCGTATGCGGCGCCGAAGCTTACCTGGACCGGTGATCTCGAAATCGGCGCGGTGTCCACGATCACTTACACGGTGAAGGTCAAGAACCCCAACCCTGGCGACAAGACACTGTCCAATGTGGTCACATCCGAGACTCCGGGCGGGAACTGTCCGCCGGGTTCGACGGATCCGAAGTGCGGCACGACCACGCCGGTGTCCGGCCTGTTGATCGAGAAGGCCGTCGACAAGCAGTCGGCGAACCCGGGTGACGTGGTCAAGTACACGGTCACGGTCACCAACGTCGGTCAGACGAAACTGGTGGGTGCGACGTTCACCGATGACCTGACGCAGGTTCTCGACGACGCGGATTACCAGGATGACGGTGCGGCGACGATCGGTGCGGTGTCGTATGCGGCGCCGAAGCTGGCGTGGACCGGTGATCTCGAAATCGGCGCGGTATCCACGATCACTTACACGGTGAAGGTGAAGAGTCCGAACACTGGTGACAACAAGTTGTCCAATGTGGTGACGTCGGAGATTCCGGGTGGGAACTGTCCGCCGGGTTCGACGGATCCGAAGTGCGGCACGAT
>NZ_JBHXJK010000039.1:0-9771 GCF_042723255.1 Amycolatopsis thailandensis | reverse complement strand
CCGAACACTGGTGACAACAAGTTGTCCAATGTGGTGACGTCGGAGATTCCGGGTGGGAACTGTCCGCCGGGTTCGACGGATCCGAAGTGCGGCACGATGACGCCGGTGTCCGGGTTCAAGATCGAGAAGGCCGTCGACAAAGCGTCGGCGAACCCGGGTGACGTCGTGAAGTACACCGTCACGGTCACGAACATCGGCCAGACCAAGTTGGTGGGTGCCACGTTCACCGATGACCTGACGCAGGTTCTCGACGACGCGGACTATCAGAATGATGGAGCCGCGACGATCGGTGCGGTCGTGTTCGCTTCACCGAAGCTGACCTGGACCGGCGATCTCGAAGTCGGGTCGACTTCTACGGTGACCTATACGGTGAAGGTGAAGAGCCCGAACACCGGTGACAACAAGCTGTCCAATGTGGTCACGTCGGAGATTCCGGGTGGGAACTGTCCGCCGGGTTCGACGGATCCGAAGTGCGGCACGACGACGCCGGTATCCGGGTTCAAGATCGAAAAGGCCGTCGACAAAGCGTCGGCGAACCCGGGTGACGTCGTGAAGTACACCGTCACGGTCACGAACACCGGCCAGACCAAGTTGACCGGGGCGACCTTCACGGACGATCTGACGCAGGTCCTGGATGACGCGGACTACCAGAGTGATGGTGCGGCGACGATCGGCACGGTGTCCTACGCGGCGCCGAAGCTGACCTGGACCGGTGATCTCGACGTGGGCGCGGTGTCCACGGTGACCTACACGGTCAAGGTCAAGAACCCCACCGCCGGTGACAACAAGCTCATCAACACGATCACCTCCGAAACGCCGGGCGGCAACTGTCCTCCGGGTTCGACGGATCCGAAGTGCGGCACCACGACACCGGTGTCCGGGTTGAAGATCGAGAAGTCCGTCGACAAGAAGTCGGCGAACCCGGGCGACGTCGTGAAGTACACGGTCGTCGTGACCAACACCGGGCAGACGAAGATCGCCGGTGCGACCTTCACCGACGATCTCACTCAGGTCCTGGATGACGCCGACTATCAGAACGACGGCGCGGCGACGATCGGCACGGTGTCCTACGCGGCGCCGAAGCTGACGTGGACCGGTGACCTCGGTGTCGGTGACAAGACCACGGTGACCTACACCGTCAAGGTCAAGAACCCGAACACCGGCGACAACCGGCTGAAGAACGTGGTGACGTCCGGGACGCCGGGCGGCAACTGCCCGCCGGGATCCACGGATCCCGCTTGTGGCACCGAAACCCCGGTGTCAGGCCTGAAGATCGAGAAGGCCGTCGACAAGAAGTCGGCCAATCCTGGTGACGTCGTGAAGTACACGGTCGTCGTGACCAACACCGGGCAGACGAAGATCGCCGGTGCGACCTTCACCGACGACCTGACCCAGGTCCTGGACGACGCCGACTACCAGAACGACGGCGCGGCGACCCTCGGCGCGGTGTCCTACGCAGAACCCGAGCTGACGTGGACCGGTGACCTCGACGTGGGCGCGACGGCCACGGTGACCTACACGGTCAAGGTGAAGAACCCGAACACCGGCGACGACAAGATGGTCAACGTGGTGACGTCGGAGACTCCCGGCGGCAACTGCCCGCCGGGTTCGACGGATCCGAAGTGCGGCACCACCACGCCGGTCTCCGGTCTGCTCATCAAGAAGACCGCCGACAAGAAGTCGGTCGATCCCGGCGACACGGTGAAGTACACGATCACCGTCACCAACACCGGGCAGACCGAACAGGGCGGTGCGACCTTCGTCGACGACATGACCGAGGTCCTGGACGACGCCGATTACCAGAACGACGGCGCGGCGACCATCGGCGGCGTCTCGTACACGGCGCCGAAACTGACGTGGACCGGTGACCTCGGCATCGGGCAGACCTCGACCATCACTTACACGGTGAAGATCAAGAACCCGGACACCGGCGACAAGAAACTGTCCAATGTGGTCACCTCGGAAACACCGGGCAACAACTGCCCGCCCGGTTCGACCGACCCGAACTGCGTGGCCGACGTGCCGTCCCGCGAGCTGACGGTCAAGAAGACGTCGGACAAGCAGACCGCGAACCCGGGCGACGTCGTCACCTACACCGTGACCGTCACCAACACCGGCAAGGTCGACCTGGTCGGCGAGGACGCCGCCCGGGTCACGGACGACCTGTCCGAGGTGCTGGACGACGCCGACTACGCCGGTGACGCCGTGTCGGCGCCGGTCGCCGGGACGTTCGCCTTCACCGCGCCGAACCTGGTGTGGACCGGCGATCTCCCGGTGGGGGCGTCGACCACGCTGAAGTACTCGGTGAAGGTGAAGAACCCCGTCACGGGCGACAACGAACTGCGGAACACCGTCAGCACCAACACCCCGGGCACCTGCCCGCCGCAGTCCGGCGATCCGGCGTGCTCGACCGTCACCCCGGTGCCCGGCATCTCGCTGGAGAAGAAGGCGGACAAGGCCACGGCGAACCCGGGCGACGTCGTCAAGTACACGGTGACGGTCCGCAACACCGGCAAGACGAAGCTCGCCGGCGCGACGTTCACCGACGACCTGACCGAGGTCCTCGACGACGCCGTGTTCCAGAAGGACGGCGCGGCGACGACCGGTTCGGTGACCTACGAGGAACCGAAGCTGACCTGGACCGGTGATCTGGAAATCGGGCAGACGGCGACGGTCACCTACAGCGTCAAGGTGACCAAGACCGATGGCGACGGCAAGCTCACCAACGTGATCACCACCGACACCCCGGGTGGAAACTGCCCGCCGGGCAGCAAGGATCCGAAGTGCGGAACGACGACGCCGTTGTCCAGCCTGAAGATCAAGAAGACGGCCGACAGGACGGAGGCCAAGCCGGGCGAGGTCGTCACGTACACCGTCACGGTGGAGAACACCGGGCAGGCCGCGGTGGACGACGCGACGTTCACCGACGACCTGAGCCAGGTGCTGGACGACGCCACCTTCGACGGCACCGCGAAGGCCAGTACGGGAACGGTCACCTATTCCGCGCCGAAGTTCACCTGGAAGGGCGAACTGAAGCCGGGGGAGAAGGCCACCGTCACCTACGCCGTCACCGTGCGGAAGCCGGCGACCGGTGACCACCGCCTGCGCAACGTGGTCACGTCCGACACCCCGGGCGGCAACTGCCCGCCGGGTTCGGACAACCCCGACTGCGGGACCGACACCCGGGTGCCGCCGACACCGCAGCCGCCGGACAAGCCGAACCCGCAGCCGCCGCCCACCCCGCGCCCGCCGGGCCTGGCCGTCACCGGTTCGCCGGTGAAGACCATGTCGATCCTGGCGCTGGGCATGCTGGCCATCGGTGCCCTGCTGCTCCTCGCCGGGAGGAGGCGCCGGGAGTCCTGACCTGACGCGGTGCCCCCGGCCCGGCTCAGCGCCGGGGCACCGCGACCAGCGCTTCGACCTCGACGACGAGTTCCGGTCGCGCCAGCGCCGCCACGACGATCAGCGACTGGGCGGGCCAGCCGGCTTCCGGGTACCAGCGGGTGAAGGTCTCGCGCATCGCCGTGCGGAAGCCGTCGAGGTGCTCGGTGCCGGACAGCATGCTGAAGATCTTGACCAGGTGCTCCGGGCCGGCGCCCGCGGCTTCGAGCAGCCGTTCGAGGTTGGCGAGCAACGCGCGGGTCTGAGACCCGGCGTCGGGGCCTGCCAGCTCTCCGTCGGGCAGTACGCCGATCTGACCGGACACGACGACGAGTTCGTGGTCGGCGGGAACACGGACCAGATGGCTGTACGGGCCGATCGGGGCCGCCACGGTCTCCGGACTCCAGCGCTGGATCATCGGTCCCCGTTTTCTCGACGCAAGGAATTCACCACCAAAGTATGAAGGCCGATGATTCCGCGCTCCGGCGGGAGTCTCCCCTTCGACGGACGATGACTGAAAGGGACTCCGGATGACTGGTGCAGGAACGAAGACCGACGTCTGGCCGCTGATCCACACCGAGCGGGAGGCGCTGGCGAACGATCTCGCGGGATTGACCGAAGAGCGGTGGGCGACGCCGTCGCTGTGCGCCGGGCTGACGGTGCGCGAGGTGCTCGCGCATCTCACCTCGGCCGCGACCCTGACGCCGCTGAGGTGGATGGCGGGGGTGATCCGCTGCGGGTGGGACTTCGACGAACAGGTCGCCATGCGGCTGGCCGAGCAGCTGGGTGAGGATGGCGCCGAGACGCTGGAGCGATTCCGTGGCGTCGTCACCAGCACGACGAAACCACCCCTGCCGAAGCTGGCGATGCTCGGTGAAACGATCGTGCACGGCGAGGACATCCGCCGTCCGCTCGGCATCCGCCGCGACCACCCGATCCCCGTGCTCACCGCGCTGGCCGAGTACTACCAGGGCTCGGACATGGTGGTGGAGGCGAAAGGGCGTATCGGCGGGTTGCGGCTGGAAGCGACCGACGGTCCCTTCACCGTCGGGTCCGGGCCGCTCGTCTCGGGCACGACCGTGGCACTGATCATGGCCATGACCGGACGGGCGGCCTACCTGGCCGAACTCGACGGCGACGGGGTTTCGATCCTGCGAGAGCGCGTCCCCTCGCGGGACTGAGACTCAGCCCCGTTCGAGGGGCAGGCCCGCGCCGGCCCAGTCTTCGATGCCCTCCCGGTACTTGCGGACGTCGGTGTAGCCGAGGGCGGTGAGCCGGTCGGCGACCTGCCCGCTGTTGGGACACGCGGGGTTCGAGCAGTAGGTGACGATGGCGGCGCCGCGATCGGGGAGCACGGTCGCGGCGTGCGCGTCGACGTCGGCGAGGACCAGGGGAACGGCGCCGGGCAGATGCCGCTCGGCGTGGTACTCGCCACCCAGCGCGTCGACCACCGTCACGGTCTTCGCGTCGATCGCGGCCTTCAGCTCGTCACGGGTGATGAGTGCGGTCATGTCGCTACCTCCAGTTAATCGGACTATAGTCCGCATGTGCCTCACGACCATAACGGACCGCAGTCCGCTTTCGCAACGTCGCTGGAACCGCTGCGTACGCCGCCGCCCAAAGAGCGCGCCGACGCCGCCCGCAACCGGGCCGCCATCCTGGACGCGGCCGCGTCGCTGTTCGCCGAGCACGGCGTCGAAGCGGTGTCGATGGACCAGGTCGCGGCGGCCGCGGGCGTGGGGAAGGGGACGCTGTTCCGCCGCTTCGGTGACAAGGCGGGGCTGGCCGCGGCGCTGCTGGACGCCCGGGAACGCGTGCTCCAGGAAGGGATCCTGCACGGCCCGCCGCCGCTGGGCCCCGGCGCGCCGCCGGTCGAACGGCTCGTGGCTTTTGCCGACGAGTACCTCGACTACGTCCTCAAGCATCTGCCGCTGGTGCGCATGTCGGAGACCGCCGCGCCGGGCGCGCGCTACCGCATCGGGGCCTACCGGTTCTGGCACCGGCACGTGGCGATCCTGCTCGACGGTGTCCCCGATCCCGAGCACGCCGCGCACGCCCTGCTCGCGCCGCTGGCGGCCGAACACGTGACCGCTTTGCTGCCGGAACTGGGGGAGGACCGCGTCCGCGCGGGGATCACGCGCCTGTGGCGGGAGGCCGGAGCCAAGTAGGGTGTCGGCGAGAACCCGGGAGTGTGTCGATGGTGGAGAGCCGGAGGTACCGGTCTGCGAGGCAGGCCGTGCTCGTCCTGCTCGCCGCCGTGCTGACCGCGCTCGGCCTGTTCCTCGCGCTGCACTCGGGTGATTCCGCCTCGGCGGACGAGTCACGCGGGGCGAACGCGACGGTCGACTCCTCGGTCTCCAAGGCCGTCGCGCCGGTGCGCGCCATGGGCAGGCTCGCCGCCGAACCCTCGCTGCTGGGTGTGCACGGTCACGGTGACCTGCCTCTCTTCGGGACCGTCCCGCACGGGCCCGCGTCCACGACCCTGCTGCGCCTCAGCGAGCTCCACGACGACGTCACTCCTCCCCGGCTCACGGCGAACCGCCTGGCGCTGGGTGATCGCGCTCCTCCTTCCCCGGTAGCCGTCTGAAGCTCCCGGGCACGTCTTCCGCGTGCCCGGACCGGGAATCCGCGTGCCTGCCTTTCGCTGCCGTGCGCGGGTGAATTCATCGAGGAGAAACCTTCTTGCCGCGCGAAACCGCGCGGCGGGGCATGACCGGGCGAGCCGTCGTCTCGCTGGTCATCCTCGCCGCGACCGTGTATCTGTTGCTGACCACCGCCCCGCGCCTGGGGCTCGATCTGCGTGGTGGCACGCAGATCGTGCTGGAGACCAAGGATTCGCCCACCGTCACCGCCGACGCGGAGACCACCGACCGGACACTCGAGGTGCTGCGCCGCCGGGTCGACGCGCTGGGCGTCGCGGAGCCCATGCTGGCCCGCTCCGGGGACAACCGGATCATCGTCGAACTGCCCGGCGTGCGGGATCCGCGCGAGGCCGTCGAAGTGATCGGCCGGACCGCGCAGCTGTCCTTCCATCCGGTGGTGGGTGTCGGGTCCGTCCCCGGCGAAAAGCCGGACACCCGCGTCCTGCCCGACGAGAGCGGGCAGCCGATCACGCTGGGGCCAGCCGCGCTGACCGGCGAAGGCGTCGACGAGGCACGTTCGTCGATCGATTCGCAAGGTGGCGGCGGCTGGCTCGTTTCCGTCGACTTCAAAGGGGACTCCGGTCGTGCCTGGGAAAGACTGACCGGGCAGGCGGCCTGCTCGCCGCCCGGTGACCCGGCCCGCCGGGTCGCGATCGCGCTCGACGACAAGGTGATCTCGTCACCCCAGGTGAGCCCGCAGGTCGCCTGCGGGGTCGGGATCGTCGGCGGGAGCACGCAGATCACCGGGCAGTTCTCCCCGGCCGAGGCGAAGGACCTGGCGTTGCTGATCAACGCCGGCGCGCTGCCGACGCCGGTCGAGATCATCGAACAGCGGACCGTCGGTCCCACGCTCGGTGCCGCCGCGATCGACGCCAGTGCCCGCGCCGCCGTGATCGGCCTGGCGCTGACCGCGCTGTTCCTGCTCGCGGTGTACCGCCTGGCCGGACTGGTCGCCGTGGGCACGCTGGTGGCCTATGCCGCCGTGTCCTACGCCGCCCTGCTCGCCGTCGGCGCGACACTCACCTTGCCGGGACTGGCCGGGTTCGTCCTGGCCATCGGCATGGCCGTCGACGCCACCGTGCTCGTCTTCGAACGGGCGAGAGAGGAACACTCGGTCAAACGCGGTGGTTCGCTGCCGCGCTCGGTCAGCCGCGGGTTCAGCGGCGCGTTGTCGGCGATCGTCGATTCGAACGTGACCACCCTGCTAGCGGCGGGGCTGCTGTTCTGGCTGGCGTCCGGCCCGGTGCGCGGATTCGGGGTGACGCTGTCGATCGGTGTCGTCGTCGCCCTGTTCATCTCGCTCGTGCTCACGCGCTTGCTGCTGCACCTCACCATGCGGGGCTTCGTCGCGCGCAAACCGCGGCTGTCCGGGCTCACCCACGAGGGCAAAGTCCGCCAATGGGTGAACCGGCGTGATCCGGAGTTCCTCGGCAAGCCGAAACGCTGGCTGATGGTCGCGGGCGCCGTCGTCATCGCCGCGATCGCGGGACTGTTCGTGGCGGGGCCGAACCTCGGCGTCGAGTTCACCGGCGGCAGGGTGATCGAGTACAGCACTTCGTCGCCCGCCGACGTCGAGCAGGTCCGTGACGCGGTCTCCGACGCCGGCTTCCCCCGCGCCGTCGTGCAGATGTCCGGTGACAAGGACATCGCGGTCCGTACCGAGCCCATCGACGAGGACGCCACCGAGCGGATCCGGACGGCGGTCGCCGGAGTCACCGGCGACGCGACCGAGATCCGCGACGAGCAGATCGGCCCGAGCCTCGGCGCCGAACTGCGCACCAAGGCGGTGATCGCGCTGTGTCTCGCGGTGCTGGCGCAGCTGATCTACCTGGCGGTGCGGTTCGACTGGCGGCTCGGGCTGGCCACGGTGGCCGCGCTCGCCCAGGACGTGCTGATCATCCTCGGGATCTTCGCCTGGCTGGGCAAGTCCATGGACGGCGTCTTCCTCGCCGCGCTGCTGACGGTGATCGGCTACTCGGTCAACGACTCGGTGGTGGTCTTCGACCGGGTGCGGGAAGTGCGGGGCCAGCGGCGCAAGGAACCGTTCGCCCGTGTCGTCGGCACGGCCGTGCTGCAGACGCTGCCCCGGACGATCAACACCGGAATCGGCGTGCTGTTCGTGCTCGGGGCGCTGCTGTTCCTCGGGGACGGTTCGCTGGCCGACTTCGCCCTCGCGCTCCTGCTGGGGCTTGTCGCGGGCACAGTGTCCACTGTGGCCACCGCGGGGCCGGTCGCGATCCTGCTCGACAGGCGGTGGCCGGGGGCCGGGCGTCCTGCCCGCGAGGCGTCGCGGACACAGAAGCGCGACGACAACGGCGCGGTGGTGTGACCGGCGTTCCTTTGTGGACGGCCTCTATGCTCGTTCCCGGTGGCAGGGGAGTCCACCGGGAACGAGGGGCGGGGTAGATGATCCAGAGCGTGCTCGTCGGCGCTGTCGTCGTGCTGGCTTGGACGATGACGGCGGCACGGCTGGAACGGTGGCAGATCACCGCGCCGATGGCGATGGTCGCGGCGGGGCTGGCGATCGGGTTCAGCACCCGCAACGATCTCGGCAACGGGCTCAACACCGAGATCGCGCTCAACGCGGCGGAACTGATCCTCGCGCTGCTGCTGTTCGTCGACGCCACCGCGGTCAAGGGCGGCTATCTCGGTCATGACGCCAAGACCGCGGTGCGGCTGCTGCTGATCGCGCTGCCGCTGACGATCCTGATCGTCATGGGCGTCGGCCTGCTGGTGCTGCCGGGCCTCGGCTGGACGGTGATCCTGCTGATCGCCTGCATCATCGCGCCGACGGACTTCGCGCCGGCGACCTCGGTGGTGCACGACGTCCGGGTGCCCGAACGCGTGCGGCACCTGCTGAACGTCGAAAGCGGGTACAACGACGGCGTCGTCGCCCCGGTGTTCATCTTCGCGCTCACCCTCGCGGGGAGCAATCATCAGGCGAACACACCGGGCGAGGCGCTCCAGGCCGCGATCCCGGCGGCGTTGCTGGCCGTGCTGGCGGGCTCCGTCATCGGCGCGGTGGCCGCCGTGGCGATGAACGTGACGGCCAAACACGGCTGGTCGACACGGCACTCCGCGCGGGTCGCGGCCGTCGCTTTGCCGCTGCTGACCTACACCGCCGCCGTCGCGATCGGTGGCAACGGTTTCGTCGCCGCGTTCATCTGCGGCATCGCCTACAAGACCGCCCGGCACCCCGGCGAAGACGAACTCGGGCTCGCCGAGGACGTCAGTTCGCTGTGCGGCCTGCTGATGTGGTTCGTCTTCGGCAGCACCGCGGTGCTGGTGCTGTCCTTCGGCCTCACCTGGGGCGTGGTGATCGTCAGCGTCGTCGCGCTGACCGTCGCCCGGCTGATCCCGGTGCTGCTCACCTTGCTGCGCACGGACTTCCGGTGGCGGGACCGGATGACCATCGGCCTGCTGGCGCCGCGCGGCGCGGCGTCGATCGTGTTCGGTTTGCTGGCCTACAACTCGCTCGACGGCGACGCGGCGGACGTCGCGTTGAGCGTCATGGCGGTGACCGTGCTGGCGAGCGTCGCCGCGCACGGTGTCGGGGCGTCGGCGTTCCTGAACCGCAAATCCAAGACCTCCTGAGGCGGGTGAGCCTGTCCCGAGCGCCACGCTTGGGACGCTCACCGTCTCGAACGTGGCGCTCGGGACGTACCGGCCTGACGTTCGGGGCGGCAGGTACGAGGCTGGCGGTTCCGCTGGGGTGGTGGCGGCGGGGTTCCCAATGTCGCATTTGTGT
>NZ_JBHXJK010000038.1:0-72081 GCF_042723255.1 Amycolatopsis thailandensis | reverse complement strand
CCCTTGAGGGACCCAGGGTCCCTCAAGGAGGCCTTCACGGACATCACATCCAGCACTGTGCCGACGATCTCCTGCAGATGCCAACTATCACCTGTCGTCACAACCACCCTGATCCGGAAACTAAACTCGAAACACTTTTCACATTCGCACATGTGTTCGATTTCTGGTATTCTTGCAGGGTGTCCAGTCAGCGAATCCTCGAGCCGCCGCGGGAGTTGTGGCGGGCCGGTGCGCGGGAGCTCGCGCACGGTGTGGTCGAGCGGTTGTCGCTGGCGCGGCAGGCGCTGGCGGAGGTGGGGCAGTTCCTGGTGGAGATCGAATCCCGGGGCCCGATGGAACTGTTCGGGCATGGGTCGACGGCGGGCTGGTTCGCCGAGACCGCCCGGGTCAGCCCGAAGGAGGCGGGTGCGACCGTGGCGCGGGCGGTGGCGCTGAACGAGGGCCGGAATCTGGACGGCACCCCCGCACCCGCCTTCGCCCCCATCGCAGGGGCCGCCGCGGCCGAGGGTGAGCTCGGGCATCAGCAGCTGGATCCGATCCTCGCGCTCCTGAAGAAGATCCCGGCGGATGTGTCAGAGGAAGACCGGTCGGGCGCGGAACGGATCCTGGTGAATCTGGCCCGCCGTGCCGGCCCGCACGAGATCGGCAGGATCGGCGCGGAGCTGCTGGCTCATCTCGATCCTGATGGGAACGAGCCGAAAGACGACGATCTGCCACCGCCCTCACGCGAGGTGCATGTGCGCGAACGCGAGGATGGCTGGTGGCGGCTCCATGGGCTGCTCGACCCGGAATTCGGGGCTCGCGTGAACGCCTTGTTCGAGACCTGGGGACAGCGAAGACCCGTCGACGAGGACGGCAACCGCGACCCCCGCACCCCCGGCGAACGCCACGGCGACGCACTCTTCGACGCCATCCACTACGCCATGACCAACGACAAAGCCCCCACCCTGTCCGGGGACCGCACCACCATCGTCGTCACCATCCCCCTCGACACCCTCACCACAGGACTGGGGTCAGCCTGTGTCGACGAAGTCACCCGGATCACCGCCCGCCACGTCCGCATGCTGGCCTGCGACGCGAAGATCATCCCCGCGGTGCTCGGGTCGGAGAGTGAACCCCTCGACATCGGCCGGGCCGCCCGCACCGTCACCCCCGCGCAACGCCGGGCTTTGAACCTCCGCGACCACGGGTGCGCTTTCCCCGGCTGCCACCGCAAACCCAAACACTGCGAAGCCCACCATATTCTTCCCTGGGGTGCACTCGGCGACACCGACCTGAACAATCTGTGCCTGCTGTGCCGCTATCACCACATGGTCATCCACGGACAATCCGGCTGGACAGTCCACCTCGCCACCGACGGCAAACCCGAGTTCGTTCCACCCCAATACCTCGACCCACTACAGAAGCCACGCCGCTGAACCCGAGAAGCCCGCCACCACCACCGGCGACGGGCCCCTCGGCATGCCCACGTTCAGTTGAACCAGGTACCGAACATCGAACTCTGCGACCGTCCGGCCAGCCGCTCTCCGAGATCGACCGCTTGTGCCTCGGTGAGCAGGCAGATGTAGTCGGTGACCGCCCGAGCGCACCGGGCCTCCTTGTTCTTCTCGGATATCCCCTCGGCCGTGTCGTCATGCGTGATATCCCGATAGATCCCCCGGAGTTGGATGGGGATCTTCGGGCTGCTCGGCGACTTCTCCAGACACGCGAGCAACCGATCGAAGAGGGAGCCGATGATCCTCTTCTGGCCTTCCTGGTGGATCGCCAGCGGCGGCCTGTCGATCACGTAGAACCACGTGAGTTCCTTCAGCGCGGCGACCCGGTACTGACTGCTTTGTTCGATCTCCACGTAGGGCGGTTCGTCGAGAAGCCGGACCGCCTTCACGAACCGGGTGAGATGGCCGCTGCTGATCTTGTTCATCTGCACCCGGTTCTTCCGGGTCTCCCAGCACTGAGAGTGCAGGCGCCCGCCGAACTCGGAGATGATCGTGTCGAGCTCGTTCCGAAATCGAAACTCGTCGAATCCCTTGTGTTCCTTCAAACGACCGAGGCCATGCTTGACCATTCTTTCCTTGTCGACCGACAAACTATGCAAAGGGATCAGCCCGGCACGGAAGTAGTCCTCGAGATCATGGGTCGCGTAGCTGATGTCGTCGGCCCAGTCCATCAGGACCGCGTTCGCCGACCTCAAGTCCTCGCGGCTGCCTTTCCTCGCCCAATCGAAATCCACCTTTTCGGTCTGATAGGCGCCCCACTTGTCGCCATAGCCACGGTCGGTCCACAAGGCTGTCGGCTTGGCCGAACCACGCGGCTTGAGGCGCGGGTACTTGAGGATCGCGTTCAACTTCGCCTGGGTCAGGTTGAGGCCCGCGTGCTCCGTCTTCCGCCGGGCGAGTTTCGTCACCACTCGGAAGGACTGCGCGTTCCCCTCGAAGCCTTCCAGCCCGTCCACCTGGGCCAGCCGCTGGTCGAGGACCTCCTCGGCGATGTGCCCGAACGGCGGATGCCCGATGTCGTGCACGAGTCCCGCCGTCTCGACGACGTCCTCGTTCAGATCCGATCCCTCCGGAAAACCCGCGTCACTCGATTTGTAACGCAGATGCTGCACGAGTCTTCGACCCATCTGCGCGACCTTCAGACTGTGCGTGAGCCGGTTGTGCAGCACCAGCTGCTCATTGACCGCGGCGACCTGCGCCACCCCCGCCAGCCTCCGAAACGCGGATGAATAGAGCACTCGGTCGCGGTCGCGTTGATACGCGTCCCGGTAGGTCTCCTCCTCGCGCACTTTGTGGCGTCGAGCCTTTCCGGACGTCCCCTCCGACATGGTCGCCTCCTCGTCGTAGCTCCAAGAGCCTTGAAAAGAAGGCGGACCATGCCGAAAAATCGTTAACGGCTCCGCCCAGGCGGCGAAGTCATCGGTACTGGTTCGCGACCGAACCGCAACCCGGATCAGTCCAAAATCGCCAGCTCCAGCCCTCGCAACCGGTCCTGGTCCGCGATGACGTCGATCTCGGTGATCCGCCCGTCCTCGAACGTGAACGCGAGCACCACCGAAGGCCGTCCTTCGTCCGCCATGACGAGGCCGACGCCGCCGTTCACGAGCGCGAGCTGTGTGACAGCCGCCCGCACGGAAGCGGCCGCGGCACCCCGCGCCACCATGCCGGCACCCCGCAGGAAGACCGGCGTGGGCGAGAGGCCCGCCGCCTTGTCGGCACGGAGGACGACGTCGGGGTGGAGCAGTTCGAGGAGCGCTTCGAAGTCCCCGCCGCGGGCTGCGGCCAGGTAGGCGTCGACGACCTGCCGTCGTCGCGCGAGGTCCGGTTCCGCGGCGGCGGAGCGGCCCTGGACGCGGCGCCGGGCGCGGCTCGCGAGCTGCCGCGCGGCGGCCGGGGTGCGGTCGATCAGCGGGGCGATCTCGTCGAACGGCACGGCGAACATGTCGTGCAGGACGAAAGCGAGCCGTTCGGCGGGGGCCAGCGTGTCCAGGACCACCAGCATCGCGAGCCCGATCGAGTCGGCCAGCACCGCGTCGGCGGCGGGGTCGGCCGAGGAGTCGGCGGGTTCGGCGGACACCTCGTCGAGTGGTTCCTCCCGTCGGTGGTCGCGCGAGCGCAGCACGTTCAGGCACACCCGCGCCACGACCGTCGTCAGCCAGCCGCCAAGGTTCTCGATCTCCGAAGCGTCGGTCCGGTTGAGCCGCAGCCACGTGTCCTGGACGGCGTCTTCGGCCTCACTGGCAGAGCCCAGCATCCGGTACGCCACCGCCCGCAGCCGGACGCGGTGTTCCTCGAAACGTTCCGTCAGCCGATCCACCGCACTCCTCGTTCCCGCAGAACCCCGCCTCACATCTAACAGCCACCGAGATCGTCGGCGAACCGCACGCCCGACGAGCGGTGAGCGGCGGCCCTGTCCACGGCAGCCTGCGGCGTGAGGACCTCGTTCTTCGCGTAATAGACCCAGTCCACCTGTTCGAGGTAGGTGCTCGTGCCGCCGGAGTGCTGGGTGAGGTCGATGAACCACTGGTTCACGTTCAGGGACATGGCCTGCCGCGGGTAGACGTCGAACGGCCCGCCGCGGTCGTGGTCGGCCACCAGCGCGCCGTCGATGTAGTACCGGACGTGGCCGTCGGACACGGTCGCGGCGACGGAGTGCCAGCCGTCGACGCTGCGGCGCTGGCTGTCGCTCTTGTTCTCGGCGTACCAAGGGTCCGGCGTGTAGGTGTGCCAGCTGGTCTGGAAATTCACCGGCCCCGCCTCGCCCCAGCCGCCGTTGGGCAGGTACTCGGAGAAGTCCAGCTCGCTGTAGATCGGGTCGTTGTCGTAGCGGAGCGGGCTGATGGTGAAGAACGTCTGGTTGATCCTGTCCCCGTCGGGGCCGGACGCGGGCGCGTCGGAGAAGCGGATCCGCGCCGCGTAGGTCCCTTCGAAGAACCGCCGGTCGGACTGCATGATCTCGGTCTGTGTCGTGCCCCTTGGCGTGCCGTCGGTGGCGGAGGCGAGTTGCAGCACCTTGTCCCCATCGGACGTCGGGAACGTGATGCCTTCCGGAGCCCATCGCGCGCCGCCGACGCCGGGACCTCCGGCACCGGAGCGCACTTCCCAGCCGCGCTGGGCAAGGAGACCGTCGGTGTGCGAGCTGTAGTGGAAATCGTCGAACAACGCCCCGCAGGCGGCCGCCCCTGCCGCGGTACCCGGCGCCATCCCGAGGGCGGCCACCGACAAGGCGGCGACGGCTACGAAGCGAAACTTCCCCGGTGCAGACATCGTTGTCTCCTTTACCACTGGTCAGTTTTTACCAAGGTCGCCTCCCGAACTGGTAAAGTCAATAGGTCTAGACAACTTGTCCACCAGCCAAGTTCCCCTGACCACTGGGTAGGCTGCGGCCATGCGGCGGACAGAGGTCAAGGAACGACTGCGCCAGCTCATCGAGCGGCGGCTGCCGGGTGAGGTCCTGCCTTCGGAACGCGCGCTGAGCACCGAAATCGGCGTCTCGCGCCCCACCCTCCGGGCCGCGATCGACGAGCTGGAACGCGACGGTCTCGTGGTCCGCGAGCACGGCCGGGGCACGTTCACCGCACCGCGCAAGATCTCCCAGGACCTCGTGCCCGCCACCGGCCGCGAGCAGTACGCGCCGCCCGCCGAGGGCGACTGGAGCAGCCGGGTGATCGACTTCGCCACCACACCGGCGGGTGCCCGGCTGGGCAAACGGCTCGAGGTCTCCCCCGGTCGCCAACTGGTCGCCGTCACCCGGATCCGGGTCGTCGAAGAGGCGCCGATGGCGATCGAGCGGATTCTGGTCCCGCGGGATCTCGTGCCGGACATCACGGCCGCCGGCTTCGAGTCCGGCTCGTTCTACGAGCTGCTCCGCACGCGATACGAGGTCGTCCCCGCGACGGCCGTGCAGGTCATCGAACCCACGGTCACCGACACCGACGAGTCCACCTTGCTCGGTGTACCGCTGCACTCCCCCGCGCTGCTGTTCGAGCGCACCACCCGCGACGCGGACGGCCGCGTGATCGAGTACACCCGCTCGATCTACCGGGGCGATCGCTACCGGATCACCTCACACCTCAAGTTCGACCACACCTCCGGCTGACTCCGGCGTGCCGGGGCGGCCCGCCGGAGCGTCCATGTAAGACTGCCGGGCGATGTACACCCCGTCCGATCTCGCCGACCTGCTCGAATGCGAGCACCGCAGCCTCCTGAACCAGGCGCTGGCCGCAGGCCTCCCAGGAGCGCCGCGGCCGGGCTCCGGGCCGGATCAGCTGGCGGTCACACACGGGCGCGCGCACGAGGCCGCGACGCTGGACAAGCTGCGCGGCGAGCGGAGCGCCGTCGTCGAGATCGACGAACGAGACCCGGTCGTCGCCGCGAAAGCCACCGAGGAGGCGCTACGGGCGGGCGCCCCGGTGATCTACCAGGCGGTCTTCCACGACGGCGAGTTCTCCGGCCGTGCCGACTTCCTGATGCGGGACGACGAAGGCCGCTACGAGGTCTACGACACGAAGCTGGCCAGGCACGCGAAGCCCGCAGCGGTGGTCCAGCTGACCGCGTACGCCGACGCCCTTCGCCGAGCGGGCTGGCCGGCCGGTCCTCGGATGCATCTGCTGCTGGGCGACCACAGCACCCGTTCGTTCCGGGTCGACGACTTCCTCCCGCTGGTGGACCGGCTCAGCGCCCGGCTGGAGAATCGGCCGCCGACCCTGCCGGTCCCGATCTGGGCCGACGAGCGGCCCGCCTGCGGCGGCTGTTCCTTCTCCTCGCACTGCGCGAGCGCCCGCGAGGCCGACAGGGATCTCTCGCTGGTCGCGGGGATGCGCGGTGACCAGCGGCGCAAACTCGTCGCCGCGGGCCTCGGCACCATCGACGAACTCGCGGCGGCCACACCGGAAGACCGGCCGCGCGACATCTCGACGACATCGTTCACCACGCTGCGCGCGCAAGCCGCGATCCAGGTCCGGCAGGACGCCACCGGGCAGATCGCCTACGAGATCATCGACCCGGACGCGCTGGCCGAACTGCCGCCGCCCGCGCCCGGCGACGTCTTCTTCGACATGGAAGGCGATCCCTACGCTCTGGCCGGTGAAGGGCTCGAATACCTCTTCGGCGCGGTGACGGACGAAGACAGCACGAAGTTCACACCGTTCTGGGCGCACAACCGGTCGCAGGAGAAGCGTGCCTTCGAGGAGTTCGTCGACTTCGCCACCGCGAGGCTGACCGAACACCCCGGCTCGCACGTCTACCACTACGCCCCGTACGAGGTCACCGCGATCAAGCGGCTCGCCGCCGTGCACGGGACCCGCGAGGACGCCGTCGACCACCTGTTGCGCAGCGGCGGCCTGGTGGACCTGTATTCCGTGGTGCGCAAGGCACTCCGGGTCTCGCAACGGTCGTACTCCATCAAATACCTCGAACCTCTCTACATGCCCGAAGCCCGCGACGGCGACGTCAAGACGGCGGTTTCGAGCATCGAGGCCTACGAGGAATACCTGACGCTCACCGCTTCCGGCGAGACCGCGCACGCGGCCGAGGTGCTGCGCGGGATCAGCGACTACAACGAATACGACTGCGTCTCCACGCTGCGGCTGTTCGAATTCCTCCACAAGATCCGCGTGGACGAAGGGATCGCGCTCGCCGAGCCGCCCGAAGAGTCCGATGTGGACGCTCTGCTCCGCCAGACCGAAGAGGACGTCGCCGCCCAGAAACGCGCCGAACGCGCCGCACAGCTGGCCGCTCTGGTCGATCCGCTGCTGGACGGGTTGCCCGACGATCCGGCCGAGTTCACCGGCGAGGACCGCGCCCGCGCGCTGCTGGCCGCGTCCGTCGGCTATCACCGCCGCGAGACGAATCCTGCCTGGTGGGAGTACTTCCGCCAGCTCGCCGCCCCGCTCGGCGACCTGGAGACCGACAACGCCTGCACCGTCCCGGTGGCCATGGAGGCCGGGGAATGGGTACCGCCGTCGGGCCGGGTCCGCAAGGCGAAGCGCTCGCTGAGCCTCCGCTGCGACCCGGACCGGCCGCATCCCTTCGCCCCCGGCGACGACGTCCGCCTGCGCTACGGCGCGGCCGCGCGGGACGCCAAGGTCGTCTCGGCCACGGCCGTGGAACTGACCCTCGAAGAGAGCTGCCCGCCCGACGAGACCACCGCCGACCGCCCGGTGGCGGTGCTGCCGGGGAGCCCGGTGCGGCCCTCCCCCAAGGACGACGCGGTCGCGGATCTCGCCCGGCTCGTCGTCGACGCGCTGCCGGTGCTGCCCGCCCATCCCGGCGTCGACCTGCTCCGGCGCACGACGCCCCGGCTGCGTGACGACCGCACCCTGCCGGAACCCGGGGCGGATCTGGTGACCACGGTGATCGAAGCCGTCGAGGCGCTCGACGGCTCCACGCTCGCCGTCCAGGGCCCGCCGGGGGCGGGCAAGACCTACCTCGCCGGCAGGCTGATCGCGAAGCTCGTCCGCGCGGGCAAGACGATCGCCGTCACCTCGACCAGCCACAAGGCCGTGGAGAACGTGCTGTCCGCCGCGCTGAAGAACGCGCCGGACCTGCCGTGCGCCAAACGCGCCAAGCGGACCCCGGATCCGGCCGCGCCCTGGGAACAGCCCAAGACCAACCCCGCGCTGGTGAAATGGCGCGAGGAGCACGACACCGGCCATCTCGTCGGCGGGACCGCGTGGACGTTCGCGAACGCCGCGATCCGGGAAGAGCCGTTCGACCTGCTGATCATCGACGAGGCGGGCCAGTTCGCCCTCGCCGACGCGCTCGCGGTGTCGATGTGCGCCAAGAACCTCCTGCTGCTGGGCGATCCGCAACAGTTGCCGCAGGTCGTGCAGGGCACGCATCCCGCGGGTGCCGAGGCGTCCGCGCTCGGGCACCTGATCGGCGAGGCCGACATCATCCCGGCCGAACTCGGCTACTTCCTCGACGAGACCCGCCGGATGCACCCGGCCGTCTGCGCGCCGGTGTCGCGGCTGTCCTATGCGGGCCGTCTTCACTCGCATCCCTCGGCGGCCGAGCGGAAGATCGACGGCGTCGAAGCGGGTCTGTACCTGGCCGAGGTCGACCATCACGGCAACACGACGCGGTCGGTCGAGGAGGCCGAGGCGGTGACCGCTCTCGTGGCCGAACTCCACGGCCGGGCCTGGACCGATCACGGCGATCCCCGGCCGCTCGGCGACGAGGACATCCTGGTCGTGGCTCCGTACAACTTGCAGGCCCGCGTGGTGGCGCGAGCGCTGGACCAGGCCGGATATCCCGGCGTGCGGGTGGGCACCGTGGACCGGTTCCAGGGGCAGGAGGCGCCGGTGGTGATCACCACCATGACCTCGTCGTCGGCGGTCGATCTGCCGCGTGGCCTGGACTTCCTGCTCTCCCGCAACCGGCTGAACGTGGCGCTCTCGCGGGCGCAGGCGCTCGCGATCGTGGTGTGCTCACCACGGCTGGTCGAGGCCGACATCCGCACGGTCGACCAGATGCGGCTGGTTTCGGGCATGCTCGGGTTGATGACCGAAGCCGTGCCGTGGCACGCAGGACGGAGTGGACGATGACCGAGAACAGCCCGGACAAGAAGCCGGAGATCCTCGACGCCGAGATCGTCGAGGAGAACCCGACGCCGCCGGTCGAGGTCCCGGAGCCGGATTACAGCGAGTCCGGCGTGCCGTCGTTCGATCACGTGCGGGACCGGATCGAGCAGCGGTACACGACGTCGATCGGCTCGACCGAGCTCGCGGGCCTCGGCGGCAAGGAGGACGTGGCCTCGCTCGACAAGAAGATCGCCGACCGCGACAAGGCCGCCAAGGACAAGCTGGCCGAGATCCGCCGCGCGATGCGGGAGCAGTGAGCTAAACCCAGTGCGGTGATCCGGCCTTCGCCGCGATGGCCCGTGCCTTCCGGTAGTGCCCGGCGGCCGCTTCTCGCAGGTCGAGGGCGGTAGCCAGGTCGCCGAGGTAGCAGGCGACCGGGCGAAGGGTCAGCATTCCGCTCCCGGCTCCGGCGATCTCGCCGTCGGCGGGGAGCAGTTCGGCGTACAGGCGTTCCATGGTCGCGCGGTCGCCGAGTTCGATCGCGACGACGGCGTGCAGGCACGTGCGGGCTTCGTACAGCAGGTCCCGGGGCGAATCCGGAATCGGGAGGACCGGGCGGCACCAGCTTTCGTAAGCGCCGTAACCGCTTTCGCGCGCTTCGGGCGGCAAGCCTCGCTGGAGCCGGTCACAGAACAGGGCGAGCGAGAGGATCCCGTTGTCCACTCCGGACATGGCCGTTCCGGTGAGCCCCGCCGCCGCGGCGCGATAGGCGGCTTCCCCACCGTCGCCGGTCATCGCGGCCCGCATCGCGCGGTACCAGCGGGTGAACACGCCGACGAGCGGGAGGCCGTACGTCTCCCCGAGGTCGTCCGCGGCCGCGGCATGCCGGTCCGCGGCTTCGAAATCCGCGAGCGCGCTCTTCGCCTGCACGAGCACGAGATGCCCGAGCACCTCGAAGGTCACCAGCCCGTGCCGCGTGGCGAGGCCGACCAGTTCCGTGCCGATCTCGGCGCGCCGGGGTGCGAGCCCCGCGCGATCGAAGGACTGCAAGAACCTCGCGTTGAGCGCGAACGCCAGCAGCGCCGGATCATCGAGCCTCCTGGCGAGTTCCTCGGCTTCGCGGGCCGCCTCGCGAGCCCGGCTCCCGCCCGCGTTCCGCAGTTCGACGGCGAGGGTGGCCAGCAGGCGGCACCGCTCGGTCTCCCGTTCGGCGGGCAACGCGGCGAGGGTCCGCTCGACGGCGTCCGCGATTCGCGCGGCCAGTTCCACGTCGTCGCTCTCGGTCCAGACCGCCGGGACGTCGAAGGCGCCGATCACCCGCGCGGTCAGCAGCGGATCGTCGAGCTTTTCCGCCAGTTCCAGCGCTTCGGCCCGATCCTTCCGGGACTGGCCGAGACCGCCGGCCACGGCCGACGCGCGGGCCTTGCCCATGATCAGCGCCAGCCGCTTCTCCGGATCGGAGGCGCCGGACCGGTCGTACGCGGTGAGCGCGGAGTCCCATAGCCTCGCCGCTTCCGCCTGTGCGAAACGACTTTCGGCCCGTTCGGCGGCGGCTTGGGCGTACCGCGCGGCGCGGCCGGCCCGCTCTTCGGACAGCAGGAAATGGTGAGCCAAGGCGTCGACGTCGTCGGGGCGAAGACCTTCCAGCGCCGCGGCGATCTTGCCGTGTTCGCGGGCGCGCCGCGAACGAGAGAGATCGTCGTAGAGCGTTTCCCGCACGAGCGCGTGGGCGAACCGGAACCGACGCGGCGCGCGTTCGGTCAGGAATCCGTGCCGGACCCCGACTTCCACCGCGTCGAGCGCGGTTTCTCCTTCCAGGGCCTCAAGAACGTCCAGGTCGACGTCCGTGCCGATCACCGCGGCCCGGCGCACCACGCCACGAGCCACTTCCGGCAACGCTTCCACCCGGTGCCGGACGACGTCACGGACTCCCGGCGGTACCGCGTCCAGCGCGGCCGGGCCCTCGGTGGCCAGCAGGCGGGCGAGTTCACGGACGAAAAAGGCGTTCCCGCCACTGCGCCGATGGATCACCGCGGCCGTCTCCGGGTCGATCTCCTCCCCGGTCGTGACCCTGACCAAGCCGGCGACTTCGGTCTCGGGCAGGCCACCGAGATAGATCCGCGTCGGCTCGAATCTCGCGGCACGGCCGAGGAATTCCGTCAGCCGGCCGGGTGGATCGGTGCCGCGATGGGTCGCGACGATCAGCACCGGCTCGGTCAGCACCGCGGTCAGCAATGCCAGCGTCTCCTCGCCCGCCCAATGCAGATCGTCGAGGACGAGCAGGAGCGGCGCGGCGCCGACCAGGTAGGACGCGACCGCCCGATGCCATCGCCAGCGCGCGGTCACGGGATCTTCGGTGCCGGGCTCCGCCTTCGGCGCGGCGCCGTGCCCTGCGTCGGCGAGTGTGGCAAGGATCCGGCTCCACGCGTAGGCGGGCGGCGCGCCTTCGTCGTCGGGATCGCTCCCCCAGGCCGTGGTCCAGCCCCTGGCGGCGAGGCGAGCGGAGAAGGCCTCGGCGAGCGCGGTCTTCCCCACCCCTGCGTCGCCGGAGACGAGCACAAGCCCTGACCGCGTCGCGGCCTCTTCGAGTTTCGCCATTTCCGGGTCGCGTCCGATCAGTGGCCGCTCGACGATCCGGGGCGCGGACGGCTTCAACCTGGGCGCTTGCGCCAGGATGTCGGCTTCCAGCGCACGCAGGCCCTCGCCCGGGTCGAGACCGAGGTCCTCGGCGAGCCGCTCGCGCGTGGTGCGCAACACCGTCAGCGCGTCACCTTGCCGCCCCGATCGATAGAGCGCGAGCGCCAGTAGCCGGGAACCGTTTTCCCGCAACGGGTATTCACGCACTCGCGGCTCCAGCCCGGGGATCGCCTCGGCCGCCCGTCCGAGCCCGAGAAGGGCTTCGGCACGGAGTTCCCCGGCCAGCAGCCGGAGTTCGGTCAGACGGGAGACCTCGCCGCGCGCCCAGCCCTCCTCGGCGAACTCGGCGTACGCGGGGCCACGCCACAGCGCGAGCGCGGTGTCCACTTGAGACAGGGCGGCGTCCGCCCGGCGGGCATCCAGCAGTTCACGGGCCGCGGTGACGGCGGTTTCGAAGTCCCAGGCGTCGACGGAGTCCGCTCGCAGGGCGTAACCACGGGCGACCGTGACGAGCAGCCGCGCGGGCTCCCGGGGCGCGCGGTCCGGCTCCAGCGCGCGGCGCAGGGCGCCGACGAAGGTCTGGACGGCGCCGACAGCGCCTTCGGGCGGACGTTCCCACAGGTCGTCGACCAGGCGTTCCACCGGGACGACCCGGCCGCGGGCGATCAGCAGCCTGGCCAGTACCGCCCGGTGCCGCGGGCCCTTGAGCCCGACGTCGCCCCGCGCGTCCTCGGCCACGAGGGGGCCGAGCACCCCGAACCGCATCGCCACCTCCTTCACCGACGGTGACCATCGTGCCCCGGCCGCTCGTTCGACGCTGACCGGGTGCTGATTCGGGCCGGGGAGGCTGGCGATCATGCGTATCACAGGATTCGATTACCAGCGTGTGCCCGTGGCGGACGGCGTGGCACTCAACGTCGCCGTCGGCGGGACCGGCAGCCCGATCGTGCTGCTGCACGGCTTCCCCGAAACCCATCTCATGTGGCGGCACGTCGCGGCGGATCTGGCGGCGGACCACACGGTTCTCTGCCCTGACCTGCGAGGATACGGCGAGAGCGACAAGCCCGCCGACACCGGCGAGACCTACTCGAAGCGTTCGATGGCGGCCGACGTCGTCGCCGTCGCGAAGGCCTTCGGCCACGACCGGTTCGCGCTCGCGGGACATGACCGGGGCGCGCTGGTCGCGCTGCGGGCCGGGCTCGACCACGCGGACAAGGTGAGCCACCTCGCGATCCTCGACGTGCTGCCGACGCTGGACATGTGGGACGTCATGCGGGGCACCAGCGCCGCCGTCGGCTTCCACCTCTACCTGATGGCCCAGCCGCCCGGGCTGCCCGAGCAGTTGATCGCCGGAGCGCCCGACGCGTTCTTCGGCCACTTCCTCGACGCGTGGACACAGCGCGGCGACGCGATCCCCGCCGACGTCCGGGCCGCGTACCTTCAGGCCTCCCGCAACGCGGTGACCTCGATCGTCGCCGACTACCGCGCGTCGGCCGGTATCGACGTCGAGCACGACAAGGCGGACCGGGACGCGGGCAACCGGCTCGCCATGCCGCTCACCGTGCTCCAGCAGGACTGGGGCGCCGCCCTCGGCTACGACGCGGTCGCGCTCTGGCGGGCGTGGGCGGCGGACCTGGACCACCGGACCGTCACGTCGGGCCATTTCATGGCCGAGGAGTCACCGTCGGAGGTGGTGAAGGCCCTGCGGGACCTGCTCGCGCGCTAGAACTACGACAGTCGCAGTCTCCAGCCGGCGTAGTCACGTGCGATACACGCCAGCCTGGTCGTCGTGGCGGCCTTGTAATTCCAGAGCCCAGCGACGTACACGGCGAACGCGGTGATCTCCTCTTCGGCGGCCTCTCGCCATCGTGTGTTCGTCATCGCCCAGGCCTCGGCGTCCGCCGTCCGATGACCCGCGCTGATGAGGCGAAGCACCATGAAGGCCGGGTCGACCCAGGCGGCGCCCTGGGCCGGCCAGCCCCAATCGACGACGCGGACGTCTCCGGCCACGGGGATGAGGAACTGATCGGCGTGGAGATCTGTGTGCAGCAAGGAGGTCCCGGCGGTGAGCGCCGGGGCCTTCTGCTCCCACGCCGTCAACTCGTCGAGGTCCCAGTCTCCGACGATCTCCGGCCGGTCCTGGGCGAGCTTGGGCCACCAGCTGGATTTCCAGCGCTGTTCCAGCGGCTTGAGGTCGGGCGCCGCCAAATCGCCGATGCGGTTGACCGTGTCGGCGATACGGCCGAGGTCCGACGAGCCCGGTCGTAGCCGGGCCCGCCGACCGGCCACGTACTCGAAGCCCACGATCAGCCAATCCTCGATGTCGAGGGCGAAGTGCACGGCCGGGGCGATGCCGGAGACGAGACCGCCGAGTTCGGCTTCGTTCCGAAGCCAACGCATCGCGGGCGACACGCCTTCGACCCCCTTGACGAACAAGGGCGTCGTTCCATCGCGATGGACGACCGCGGCGAAGTTGCTGCTTTGGCCGGTCTCGATCTCACCGAGCCTGTCGATGGCTCCTGCCCGCTCCCGAATGGCGTCCCGAACAGGTTCCGGCAGCTCGTTCCAGCCGTACTTCTTCACCTGATCGTCCTGTCCTGGCACTACTTGCCGTTGGTCTCGGTGTTCTCGTTGCCGTCTTTGCCCGATGCCCGGCAACCGTCGTCGCCATCGCTGCACTTGACCGCGGAAGTCAACCAAAGGTCATCGTCGACCGCGAACCCGAGAGCGCGAATGGCTTCGACGGTCCGGGCGATCGCAGAAGGACGCGTACTCCCGGGCGTAGAGGATGAACGTCTCGTTATCACGAGACGCGGCTAGAACTTCGGTTTCGGCATGGATCTGCTCGGTGCGACGGTCGCGATGCGTCCCTGCGTTTCGATCGGCGCCCGGGCGTTCGGGTAGCCGGCGTAGTAGCCGGGCACGACCCGCCCCACCACCAGCTCTTCGAAGGGGACGAACTCGACGTCGGCGGACTTGAGCCGTTCCAGCGTCGGGCTCTCGACCCGTTCCGCGGCGAGCGCCACCGCGAGGTTCTGCTCGGCCGCGGCCCACGACGAGGAGCCGAGATAGAGCAGCTTCACGGGCACGATCAAGGCGGGCAGGCACCACGGGCTCACTCGCCAGGCCAGGACGGCGACGAGGAACGTGAGCGGCAGGAAAAGCCCGATGCGCAACGATCCTTCGGCGTTCTGCCGGTCGTATTCCCCGTAGAGCTGGTCCTCCTTCCCCAGCAGCCTCGGCCCGACGTAGTCCAGATCCTCCTTGGCCGATTCGACGTAGACGTCGAGCCGGACGACGGTTCCGAGGAGATGCCACCGGTGGAGGTAGTCGTCCATGGCCCGGCGCCGGTGATCGCCGCTTCGGACACCGGCGACGATCTCCGGGAGTTCCTGTCCCGCCCGCCGGGCGAAATCCTGGAGACCGGCGACATGGGACAGCACCTGGTCACGGAAGGTCTCGTCCGTGAGGAACCGGTCGGACAGCTTGTTGAGCACGGCGTCCCGCAAGGCACGCAGGATCCGGCGCCTGCCGCGGTATTTCGGCTCGATCCAGGCGATCCTTCGCAGTTTCGACCGCCGGAACAGCGGGGTCACGATCGTGTCCAGCCAATGCGTGACGGCGAGGGACATCGTGCCGAGAAGGTAGGCGGCGAAGGTGGCGGCCGCGAAGATCGCGGCCTTACCCGCCCAGGTTCCCAGATCCAGGAGGTCCTTGTAGACACCGGTGGCGTGGACGTCCGGCGGCAGACCGGGCCGCAAGGCGAGCCAGAGGCCGAGCAGCCAGACATAGCCCGCGGCGAGCGGCGCCCGGAGTTCCCGCAGCCCCGGAAGGAGACTCGACAGCATGGCCCTCCGCCCGCCGACGACCGGTCGCACCAGGCGTCGTCCTCCGGTCGCTCGCCGTTACAGCGCAACTCCCTCCCTACGGATTGAGCCGAACGGCGCAACCCTCGCCCCCACCCGTGCCAATCCGACAGACCTTCGCGTTTAGCGCTCGTTATGCGGGGTATCGGTTCTCCGCACGACAGAACGAGGGGCCTGACATGCAACCCACCGCCAGACGCGCGCACACCATCGCCCGCGATCTCCTTTCACTCACCAGAGCGGGCGAGGCCGACCGGCTCGCCGCCGCGCTGGTCTCCACCGCCTCGTCCGGCAGGCAGGGACCGGCGCTCGGCGACGTCATCGGCCGTCTTGTCGACACCTTTTCCCTGGCCGCCAAGGATCGCCGTCGTTCGCTGCGGATCCGTGAGCCGTTCACCCTGCGCCTGCGGGATCACTCGGGCCTGACGGTCCGGCCCGACAGACTCGACCCGGCGGTGGCGGCGATCGTCCGCGCCATCGCCGCCAGCGTCCGTGACGACCGCGACACCTGTGCCGACCAGATCGGGGAGGCCTGCGAGAACACCGATCTGGACCAGCGGATCCGGGTTCTGGCGCATTGCCTCGTCTGGACGTCGGATTTCCTCAGCACCGACACCACCGCCTATCCCCCGGTGCTGTCCTGCCTCAAGGGCTCGCTGCCCCATCGTCCACAGTAGACATTGCGCGGTTCGGATGACTTCACGCCCTACGTGTGGACATCCCTGACACGGCGGGGCAAGGTGGAACTCCGCGCACGAAGTCCTAGTCCCCGATGACGGGCGCACCTTGGCGGCCAGTTCCCCCGACCCAGGAGCGCAGACTTGGACGAGGTAGCGCCATCGACGGTACCCGCTGACTCCCGTGCCGACGCCACGGCGAGGCGGCTGCCCAACCCGGACAGCAGACTCGTCCGGGCGGCCGTCGCGGGTGATCCGGACGCGATCCGGGAACTGGCTCGTTTCCTTTCCCCGCACGTGTTCCGCTACTGCGCCTCCCGGCTCGCGACGGCCGGGACGGGCGTTTGCGACGCCCAGGACTGCGCGCAGGAGGTGCTGCAAGCGGTCCTGATCGCCTTGCCCCGCTACCGGTACCGCCCGGACCGGTTCCTCGCGTTCGTCCTCGGGATCGCCGGGCACAAGGTGGCCGACTTCCATCGGCGCCGCTCCCGCGAACCGGTGGCCTCCGTCCCCGAGGTCGGCGACGCCCTGACCTTCTGGGCACGCCGCGACCCGGACGAGATCGAGCGGCTGGAGCACCGGATGCAGGCCGGGGTCCTGCTGGCCCGGCTGCCGATGCCGCACCGGGAGGTGCTCGTCCTCCGGTTCGTGTTCGGCCTTTCGGCCGAGGAGACGGCCGAACGGCTCGGCCTGCCGAGCGCCGGAGCGGTCCGCGCGGCCCAGTTCCGGGCGCTGGCGCGGCTGCGTGCCCTGCTCACCGAGCGGAACGCCCGTTACGCGGCCGATGTCCCGATCATCGGCCATACCACCGAACCGGAGCTCGTCCCGGTATAGAACCGTCCACTTCGGACGATCGATTTCTTGTACGCCGCTTGTACGAGGGTCCTCCATCCTGTCCACCTATTCGGGGATACCACTGGAGGACAGAAATGAAGATCCGATCCAGGATCGTCAGAGGTGCCGTGGGCACGATCGCGCTGGCCGGGGCGATCATGCTCGGCGGCGCGGGCGAGGCACTGGCGGCGTCGGGCACGGTGAACACCGACTCCGGGGTGGCCGTGACGGTGCGGTCGAGCCCGAGCACCAGCGCGAGCTCGGTCGGCACGGTCGCGAGCGGCACCGCCGTCACGATCGACTGCCAGGCGAACGGCTCGACGGTGACCGGGAAGTACGGCACCACCGACATCTGGGACTACGTGCCGTCGAAGGGCGGCTACATCAGCGACGCCTACGTCTACACCGGCTCGGACGGCCGGGTCGCCCCGGACTGCGCCGGCAGCACCCTCTCCTGCTCCACCGCGGGCACCGGCAACCCGAGGACCTGCGCCGAAGCCGTCGCGTGGGCGAAGGCGCACGTGCACACCAACAACGACCCGGACTACTACCGCTGGTGCGACCGGATCAACTCGTGGGCCTACGGCTGGACAGCGAGCGGCTCGGAGACGGCGTACGTCCACTGGACCCAGCTCCCCGGTTCGTACAAGCACCCGGGTGACACCCAGGTCCCCGCGGGCGGGCTCGCCTTCTTCAGCAACGGCGGCACTGGGCACACCATGATCTCCATCGGCGGCGGCAAGTTCCTGTCGAACGACATCCACGGCAAGGGCAGTTTCACCGAGACCACGATCTCGGAGATCAAGAGCGCGTGGAACTACACCTATCTCGGCTGGTCGCAGCCGTGGTTCAAGATCAACCACTGATCGCGGACCACCTCGGCCACCGCCGGACGGAGGGGGTCCCCGTCCGGCGGTGTCCGTCCCGTTTGTCAGCCACGCTCAGCACCGGAAACCGCCCTTTCGTCGCATCGTGATAAAAAGCGGCCGCTCCGTCGGGTTAGAGTTGACGGATGGGCACCGAAGCTCTCGCTACTCCCGCACCCCGGGAGCAGCGTGTGCTCATGCAGGCGATGCTCACCCGGCTGCCCGAGTTCAGCGATCGCCTGGCCCGGCTGCTCAGCGACGAGGACGAGTTCTACCACCAGGTGGACAGCACCGCGCCGGACGAGTTGCGCAAGGTCTGCCGGGCGAATCTGGAGCGCGCGCTGACAGCGCTCGTCGAGGGGCGGGGGCTCCCGCTCGACGCGGCCCGCAAGACCGGACTGGCGCAGGCCCGGCAGGGTATCCCGCTGCCGTCCGTGCTCCGCGCGTTCCGGATCGGCGGGATCTTCGTCTACGAACGACTGCTGGAGCTGGCGGGTCCGGGATTCATCAACCCCGCGCGCACGGTGGAGATCAATTCCAACGTGTGGAAGACCATCGACCTCTACTCCGACGCGCTGACCACCGCGTACAGCGAGGTCGCCGCCGAACTCTCCCAGGAGAAGCTCGCCCTGCTGGACGGTCTCCTCCAGGGCAGGTTCGCCACCCAGGTGGAAGTCGAGAACGCCGCCAAGGAACTCGATCTCCCGGCGGCGGGCACGTTCGTCGCCGTCGTGACCGAGGCCGTCGAGCCGGATGAACGCCCCGGGGTCGAGGCGCTGCTGCGGGCACGGCGCTGGAAGTCGGTCTGGCGGCCGGGCGCCGAGATCGGCCTGGTCGTGATCGACCGCGTCGAGGACGTCCGCCGGCTGCGTGACGTCCTGGGCACACTGCCGCTGGCGGTGGGGATGAGCAGGCCGTTCAACGGGTTCCTCGACGTACCGGACGCGGTCCACCGGGCGCGGATCGCCCGCCGTTCGCTCGCGACGGGCGCCACCGGGGTCGCCGTCTTCGGTGACTCGCCGGTCACCACGCTGGTCGCGAGCGCGCCGGAGATGTCACGCGACGTCGTCCGCGCGGTACTCACCGGGCTCCTCGTGCTGCCCGCGGCCGAACGGCAGGTCCTGCTCGACACCCTGGTCGCGTGGTTCGCCGGGCACGGCTCCGCGAAGGAGGCCGCGGACCGGCTGATCGTCCACCCGAACACGGTCCGGTACCGGCTGCGCCGGGTGCAGGAACTGACCCGGCGCGACCTGTCCGATCCTGTCGACGTCGGGGAGCTCTACGTCGCGCTGGAAGCGGTCCGGCTCGCGGACGACCGGCCTTAAGAGCGTCTCTCCGGCGCCATGTCGGCGTCGATGATCTTCGCGAGGTCCAGCAACGTGTGCCCGAGACCGGGCCGCGCGGTGAGCCGTACCGCGAGCGTGCGGCCGCGCGTGGTCGTGGCGACCGGCAGAGTGACCTCGGGATTGGCGGACCTCGTCCACTGTGGACGGCGTCCGGCCCCGGACAGGACGATGTCGGGATGCGGCGAGCGCCGCCCGGGACGCCACCGTGATCTCCTGGCGTCGAGGTCGCGGATCACGTTGCCGTGCAACGAAAGCAACGCCGCGACGTCCGCGACCGCGTCGCGGAGCTCGACGTCGGTGATGGAATCCGAGTAGGCGCCGATGTCCAGCGCGCGGGGATCGATCGCGTCCTGCGGCACAAAGTTCCTTTCCACGCACCGGAAGTCGTCCGATAGTGGGCCCGCTCACGTTGTTCCCGGGAACAAACATGTTTGGCGGTCTGCGCCGAATGGCCGCTTCCGTACCGCCTTCCGGTCGCACGGCGTGCCTGTGACCGCCGGTCACACCTTTGACGCTGACCGGCCCGCAAGCCACTATCTGGCGACCGATTACCGATGGGTAATGTGGATGTTTCCGTGGTTTCACCAGGAGGACCGTTGCGACGAGCGTTGAGCCTGATCTTCTTGGCCCTAGGGGTGTTCGCCGTCGCCGGCGCGGTGTTGCTGCCGACCTACGTGAAACCCGAACTCGCCAAGGTGCCACTGAACCAGGAATCGACGTCGATCCTCGAAGGCACCGCGTCCAAGGTGCTCGCGGTGAAGACCGTGGACGGCAAGACCGTCACCGAGATCCGTGACGACGCCAAACTGAAGGCCACCGCCCACGTGGTGGCGAACTTCGCGCCGCCGGAGATGCAGGAGGGCACGGACGTCGCCGTATGGCTGATGGCCGTGTCGGTCGTCGACACCGCCGACGACACCGTGGTCAGCGCGAGCAAGCGCCAGGTCTGCTTCGACCGCCGCACCGCGGAGGGCTACGTGCCGCCGGGCGGCGACCAGGAGTCGAAGTGCTCCGACAAGAGCAGCTTCGTCACCAAGCTAGAAGAGAAAGCCGAGAAGGAGAACGAGAAGCCCAAGGAGATCCAGGAGTACAAGCCTCAGCCCGGCCTGAACTTCAAGTTCCCCTTCGGTACCGAACAGAAGGACTACCAGGTCTACGACGACAACACCGGCCGCGCGGTGCAGGCCCGGTTCAAGGGTGTCGACGAGATCAAGGGCGTCGAGGTCTACAAGTTCGTCCAGGAGATCCCCGACACGAAGATCTCGACGAAGAAGGTGCCCGGTTCACTCATCGGCGCCACCGGGGACTCGGTCGAGGCGGGCCAGTTCTACCAGGGCACCATCACCAGCTGGATCGAGCCGGTGACGGGGATCCAGGTCAAGCAGGAACAGCAGTCGCACCAGGAACTCCGGTCGGCCGCGAACCCCACTCCCACGGTGGTCTTCGACGGCAAGCTGGCCTTCACCGACGCGACCGTCGACGCGATGGTCAAACAGGTCGACGAGAACAAGGGCAAGCTCGACTTCATCGGGAGCACCGGGCCGATCGTGCTCGGGATCGCCGGCGCGGTCTTCCTCGCCCTCGGGGTCTTCCTGCTGGCGAAGCGCCGCACGCCTTCGCGGCACTAACGCTTGCGCAGCACCATCACCAGGTTCCACGACGCCACTTCCCGGACGCCGGGGACACGCACGATCCACTGGGCCCAGGAAGGGTGGTAGCGCGGGTAGACCTCTTGAAGATCGGCGAGCGGCGTGGCCTTCCCCCACCGGATGGCCGCGCCGGCCGAATAAGCGAAAAGGCTCTCGCCGAATTTGTTCTTCGGCTCCTTGCCGTTCTTTTCGAGATAACGCCGCCGGGCGTAGGCGCCACCGAGGAAATGCCAAGGCGCCGTCTCGTGCCCGCCCCATGGTGAACACCAGGGCGTGAACGAGGCGAAAACCGTCCCGCCCGGTTTGGTCACCCGGCACATCTCGGCCAGCATGACCTCGGGTTCGGAAACGTGTTCGAGGACATTCGACGAATAGCAGACGTCCACGGATCCGGTGCGCACCGGCAGTCGCGTCCCGCTGCCGCGCACCATGTTCTCCCCGGCCTCACCCCGCGCCGTCAGCTCGCCGACGTCGGGATCTATGCCCAGGTAGGCGGCTCCCGCGGCACGGAAGGCATCGGAGAAATAGCCGGGCCCGCCGCCGACGTCGACGATGGTCCGGCCGTTCAACGGAGTGTGCTGCGCCAATTGCCGGACGGAGTCATCGGCCAGCACCGAATAGAAACCGTCCGGATCCGTCTGCTCGGTGAGAAAAGCCCGGAACAACGTCACCGATCGGCGCAAGCCGGCGCGATGAGGGATCGTTTCAGGGGTCACCGACCGATTACCGACCATCGAACCATCGCTTTCCGAGAATGATTCATCTACCGTGTACGCACCGGTAACCTAGCATTGTCGCCAACAGGTTGGGAGAACCACGATGGAACGGCCACGTGTGCTGCTCGTCAACTGGCGCGACACCGGGCATCCCGAAGGCGGCGGCTCCGAGCGGTACGTCGAGCGGATGGCCGAAGGGCTCGCCAAGGCCGGGTACCGGGTGGAGATCCAGTGCGCGGCCTATCCGGGCGCGAACGCCGGGGAATGGCGCGACGGTGTCCGCTATCGCCGCCGCGGCAACAAGTTCGGCGTGTACCTCCACGCGCTCCGGGCGATCCGCAGGGCACACGCCGACCTCGTGGTCGACGTGCAGAACGGGATGCCCTTCTTCGCCAGGCTGGTGGCGGGCTGCCCGGTTCTCGTGCTCGTGCACCACGTCCACAAGGAACAGTGGATCAGCGCGCTCGGCGAGACATTGGGCCGGCTCGGCTGGTGGATCGAGTCGCGGCTGGCGCCGTGGCTGTTCCGGCACTGCCGCTACGTCACGGTTTCCGAGATCACCAAGGGCGAGCTCGCCGGCCTTGGCGTCGAGGGATCACGGATCACCGTGGTACCCAACGGTTTGGACACTCCCCCGCGCGGCAAGGCCGTCCGGGAGACCGAGCCGACGCTGGTCGCGGTCAGCAGACTGGTGCCGCACAAGCGGATCGAGCACGCGATCGACGTCGTCGCGGAACTGACGCGACGCTGGCCGACGCTGCGGCTGGAGGTGGTCGGCCAGGGACCGTGGGAGGAGGTCCTGCGCAAGCACGCCCGTGACCGCGGTGTCGAAGACCGGGTGCGGCTGCACGGCTGGGTGGACGAGGCCGCGAAACACGAGATCCTGGAACGGTCCTGGCTGCACCTGTGCCCTTCGGTCAAGGAGGGCTGGGGAATCGTCATCATGGAGGCCGCCGCGCACGGTGTGCCGTCGGTGGCCTACCGGGCCGCGGGCGGGGTGGCGGAATCCATTGTGGAGGGCAAGACCGGACTGCTGGCCGACGACTTCGCCGATTTCACCGCCCAGGTGGACGGTCTGCTCGCCGACCGGAAACGCCGGAGCGAGATGGGCCGGGCCGGCGTCACCTGGGCGAGTCTGTTCGACTGGGAGCACAGCGTCAACCGCTTCGAATCACTCGTGCGCGACGTGGCCGGGGTGGCCATCCCCCATCCCAGGGTCCTGACACCGCAGGGCTTCGACGAGCCCGTCGGCCAGCCCGGCCGCGGCGGCGGCGTCGAAGTCCTTGCGGCGTGCGCGCACGGTGACGGTGCTCGTCTCCCCGACGGTCGCCGCGCCGAACGCCACGCCTGAGCGGCCGCTGGCGGCGGGATAGAACGCGATCGAGGTGACCGCGTCCGCCGCCGAAACGACGCCGAGGTTGGAAACCAGGTAGGTCGAACCGAGCCTGCCCGCAAGCAGCCGCGTGCCCAACCGGGCGATTCTGCTGCTGCGGGCGGGGAAATCGGGTTCCGGCGGCTGCGTGGCCAGCAGCGCGCCGACTTCGGCGACGCCGGGATTCCCGCCGAGCCGCAAGCGGAAGAACGCGCTGTCGTGTTCGGGTTCCGGTGCGGCGCCGCCTCGCCACGACGCCCCCACGGCGGCCACGACCCGGGCGGTTTTCCTTCCGTGCCGGGCATTCCACGTCCCGGTCAACCGCGCGGCCGCCGCCGCGAAAGCCGAGGAACCGAACCGTGAGCGAGGGAGGATCCTGGCGCAGAACACGTCACCCGGGCGACTTTCGGCGCGTTCCGGGGTGATCCTCGCCGGAGGCGCGAAAAGCGCTTCAGCGAGCCTGTGGAAGGCCGACGTGAGAAAGGACCGATCCGCCGTGCGCGCGCCGATCCCCTTGGCGGCGGACGAAATCGGGACGTCGACGGCCAGCCCGAGGATGGCGAGCAGGCCGAGACCGTCGAGCGCGCCGTGATGCGCGGCGATCAGCACGACGGGTTCGTCGATGCCGACCGCGACGCGCAGCAACGGCGCACCGCGTTCGTACGCCGCCTCGGCGAAGCGATCGCGGGTCGCCGGGAGTTCCTTCCCGGGAACGGCTTCGACGTCGGGAGCGGCCCCGAGCCACGGTCGTTCCCCGACCGCGACCGCCAGCCGCATCCGCGCCTTTTCCGGCGTCAGGACCGAAGACAGCCTCGCTTCCAGGAGGATGCTCCAGGAGACGGTGGGGTCGCCGTAGAGCCCGACGACCCGGCTCGCGTGGTCGGAGGCGAGCTCGGACACCGGCTCAGCGGTTGCCGTAAATGACGGCCTCGGGGCCCGAATTCGGGTTGAACTGTTCCTTGATCTTCGCCTGCACCTGGGGCGCGGCGTCCGGATCGGCGGAGTTCGTCAGCGCGTAACTCCCCCCTGCGGCCGTTGCGAGCCCGATGATGACGGCGGCGGCCGCGCCGATGAGGGTGCCCAAGACCTACTCCTTCCGCGACAGGGAATTCCTGCGTCGGCTCAATGTACGCACCGGTAACTTGAGGCACAACAGTGCGGCGACGATCGACAGCAGCGCTACTCCGTTTGCCAGCACCACCGGGAGCGGTGATCGCGTCACGGTCACGACAGGCGCACCCGGAGTGCGGTAAAGCGTGAGCCACTCACCGGACCACACCCGTACCGCGCCGGTCAGCAACCGCGGGTCGACCCGTCCCGGCGTCCCGTGTTCGACCAGGATCCAGCCGATTCCCGCGCCCGCCAGGTCTTCGGGCGACTTCGCGGCGCGGACACGGTCCATTCTGGAATCCTCGCCGTCGATCACCTCGCCGCCGGCCCGCAACGTGTCGTCGGTGAGGACGGTCTCCGGCAGCGCGCGTGGCGCCGGATCAAGCTGGGTGCGGTGGTCGTTCCAGGCGAATCTGCGGAACGTGGACAGCGGCAGCGCGACGACGTCGCCGGGCCGGTCGTCCTCCGCGAGCACGCGGTGGACGGCGTTCCAGTCGTCCGGGTAGCGCACCGCTTCGAGCTTTCCCCAGCCGCCCCAGGCGAGGTCGGGCATGGTGAGCAAGGGAAAGAGCGCGGCGGCCACGAAGAGCGCCCCGCGTGCCGCGCCGGTCCGCGACCGTACGGCGGCGGCTTCGACCGCGAGCGCGAACCCGAGCGCGACCGGGAGCGCCCACCAGGCCACCCATTTCTGCGCGTCCCGCAGCAAACCCGCGCCGGGAACGTGGTCCATCGCCCAGGACAGCACGGGTTCGCCGAACGGCAGGGTCGCCAGCGCGGCGAGCACGACACCGAGAACTCCCAGCGACAGCAACGCTCTCGCCGGAGGTGTACCCCACCTTCGGGCCAGAGGACGAAGACCGGCCAGCGCCACGGCGACCGTGACGAGGATCAGCACCGGCGCCATCGGCGCGCCCCGGCTGCCAGGGACGACGTCGCCGTTCCAGATGCCGCCGAGCCCGAGCACGCTCAGGATCGCGGGCCCCCAGCTTTCCGCGCGAGCGCTGAAGGCGGCCACCCCGGCGGGATCCGACAGCGTGCCGCCGTCGTGCAGGAGTGTCGGCACGAGCCACGGCAGGTTGAGCACGACGGCGAGACCGACGGTATGGCCGAGTTTTCGCGGTCCGGCCAGGACGATCGCGGTGAGCGCGGCCAGCACCCCACCGGGTGGGGTGAGCACCGCGGGGGCGCAGGCGAGTACCAGTCGCGCGAGCGCCCTCGGCTCGCTTCGGCGCAAGGAGAGCGCTGCGCGCACGATCCACGGAAGGCAGGCGTAGGTGAGCAAGAGCGGCCAATGCCCGATGAACAGCCGCTCCGCGAAGTAAGCCGTCCACGCGTAACCGGTGGCGGCGACCACCCGCGTACCGAGTTGCTCCGTCGGAACCAGCCTCGCTGCGCCGTATGCCGCCCCGAAGAGCGAAAGGAACAAGACGATTTTCTGGACGATGTCGCCCGGAACGACCGCTGTCGCGAGCGCGATCACGGCGTCTGCGGGGACCGAACGCGGCAGCGCGGAGCCGAGCCCGACCGCGTCCGGGACGAGGGACTGACGCTGGGCGAACACCATGTCGTAGCTCAGGACGAAGCCGCGTTCCAGCACCGGGAGGAACACCAGCAACGCCAGCCCCGCCGACACCGCGGCCAGGATGAGACGTTCGCGCCGTGCGTCCAAGTGCTTCTTCCCTTTCCGCCTCGATCGCGGTTATGGTCGCGGAGATTACCCGCCGGTAATGGGAGCACCGTTGAGCGTAGACGTCGAGGTCGATCAGGCCAGGACCGACAAGCGTGTCGCGGCGATCCTCGTTTCGCTGGCGCTGGCGGCCAACAACGCCGGTGCCTACGCGCTGAGCATCGTCGCCGCGCGGCTGCTCGCGCCGGGCGCTTTCGGTGAGCTGAGTTCGCTGCTGGCGGTGCTGGTGATCGGCGTCGTGCCCGCGATGGGCCTGCAAACCGTGGTCGCGCTGCGCGTCGCGAGAAAGCCACAAGACAGCGGGACGCTCTTGGCGCTCGGACTCACGACGAGCGCCATCGTCGCGGCCATCGGCCTGATCCTGGCGCCGGTACTGGTCTTCTTGCTGCACCTCGGTTCCGTGGTGCCCGCGCTGCTGCTCGCCGTCACCCTGGGCCCGCTGACCCTGCTCGGCCTGTTCCACGGTCTGCTGCAGGGCAGCGGCCGGTTCGCGCTGCTGGCCGGGCTCATGTCACTCGAAGGCGCGGGCAAGGTCGGCGGATCGCTGATCGGTCTCGTGATCGGCGGCGACGCCACCGGCGCGCTGGCCGGGACCGCGATCGGCTCGTACCTGGTGATCTTCTGCGGCTGGCTCCTCTGTGGACGGCCGCGACCACGCAAGGCTGGTTGGCAAGCGGGCGACGTCCTGCACGCGGCGCAGGCGATGCTGGCGCTGGTCCTGCTGGTGAACCTCGACCTCGTCCTGGCGCGCCACACCCTCCCCGCGAACGAGGCGGGCGAATACGCGCTCGGCGCCATCGTCACGAAAATCGCCTACTGGCTCCCCCAGGCCGTCGGCGTCCTGGTGCTCCCCCGCTTCGCGAACGGCGACGACCGGCGCCGCATCCTGCCCGCCGCCCTCGCCGTCTGCGCCGCCCTCGACGCTCTCGTCCTCCTCGTTTCTCTCGTCTTCGGGCCACGCCTGCTTTCGTTCATCGGCGGCTCCGGCTACGCCTCCAGCACCATGCCCGTCTGGCCGTTCGCACTCGCCGGCTCGATGCTCGCGCTGGTGCAGATCCTGCTTTTCTCCCGGCTCGCCGCGGGCGACCGGCGAGTGACCGTGCTGATGTGGACGACCGTCGTCGTCGAAACGGTGCTGGTGACCACTTGGCTGCACGCTTCGGCCGCTCAGGTGGTGACGGTGGCCGCTTGCTGTGCCGGGGCTCTCGCCCTCTCCGGGGCCTTACTGGAACTGCGGTCGCGCCGCTGACTGTGTGGATTTTGTTGCGTCCAACGCTCAAAAATCCACACAGTCACGCACGAAAGGTCCGCTCACGAGACTGGACCGCCGGGTTTTGTCGGTGATCGACTCCATGCTGCTTCGGTGCGAAGAGGAGACTGGGCGCGCCACCCACTGATCACCACCGGTTCGCCGGTGATCGCGGCGAAGCAACTCGAAGCCATCGGCATGGCACGCAGCACGATCTCGCGACGCTGCGAGCCCGGCGGGAGCTGGCGGATGCTGCTGCCCGGCGTCGTGCTGCTCCAGAACGGCGAGCCGACGGACGAACAGAAGATCCAAGCCGCGCTTCTCCATGCCGGTGAAGACTCGATCTTGACGGGAGTACGCGCCTTGGAGCGATACGGGCTACGCAACCTTCCGGACACCGAAGAGGTCCATGTTCTCGTTCCGGCGGAGCGCTCGGTCACCGACAGCGGATTCGCCCACATCGAACGATCGCGCCGCTTGCCGAGTGCACGCGTAAGGTCCGGTATCCCGACGGCTCCGGTCCCCCGGGCGGTGCTCGACGCGGCTCGGAGAACACCGGACAGAGACAGCGTGACGGCGATGATGGCCGAGTCCGTCCAGCGAGGTTTCTGCCTGCCGCGGTCCCTCGCCGACGAACTCGACGAAGCTCGCCGGGGACGCAGCCTGCGAAACGCCCTTCTCCCGATCCTCGGTGGCGCCCGTTCGGTCGCCGAAGCCGACGCATGGAACCTGTGGCAGCGGTCCGAGCTTCCCGCGTGCCGATGGAACGTCAAGATCTTCGACGCGAACGGCAACTACATCGCGCAACCGGACGGCTGGTGCGACGAGCTCGCTGTCGCCTGGGAAATCGATTCCCTCGGTTACCACGCGGGAGAGGAGGGCTTTCGCGACACACTCGCCCGCAACGCGCGCTATACCGCGGCCGGGATCGTCGTCCTCCAGACGCTGCCGTCACGCCTGCGTTCGGAGCCCGGCAAGGTCTTGGCCGAACTTCAGGCGGCGCTGGACAGCGCGCGACTACGACCTCGGCCCGACGTCCGCCTCGGGTGACCGCCCCTCGAACCAAGGCACGCACATCGCCACCATCGCCGCCGCGCTCAGCAGCAGCGAAGCCTGCGTAACCGGTCCATAGGCCCACTCCTGACCATGCCCCAGCAGCCGCCCCAGCACCGCGACGAGCGTGCCCGCGACCATCCCGCCGAAAGCGAGATACCGCAGCGCGCGTTCGCTGAACTGGCGGGCCAGCAGGACGGCGATCAGCAGCACGATCGGCAGCATCCCGCCCAGCACGGCCAGCAGCCCGATGAGCACCACCGGGACCACCCGCCCTGAGCCCGCCCCGACGGCGACGTGACGTCGGCGGACCGGCCACAGGACGCCGATCAGCACCGCCAGGATAGCGACGGCGCCGATCAGCAGGCCCGACCGGTACTTCCAGTCCGGGGTGAACTCCAGCCGGACGACACCGCCGGAACCGGCGGGCAGGATCCAAGCCTGCTGCCAGCCGTCGACGCGCGTCTTCACCAGCGGGGTCCCGTTCAGCGATGCGGTCCAGCCCGCGTTGGCGTTCTCCGGGACGGCCAGGACGGACTCGTCGCCACCCGCGACGGTGACCGATCGGGACGTCGCCTCCCAGGAGTCCACGGTGACGGCGCGATGCCCGGCGGGAGCCCGCACGACACCGGCGGGCTTCAGCCACAGGTCCTGGACCACGAAGGACTCGGACCGGTCGGTCCGCAGTTCGTGTCCGCCCGCCGCCAGCTCGACACCGCCCTGGGAATCGGGGCACGCGGAGAGCGTCATCGGCCGGTGCGCGGTGAAATCGGCGAGGGTGCCGCGCACGGAGGTGTCGTAGTCGAAGCCGTTCAGGCGGACGTTCGGGCCCGATCCGCAAGGCAGCGTGAACTCCGCGGCGGGAACGGGAAGTTCGGCGCCGGTCAGCGACAGGCTCCCGATCCTCAGCGAGTTCCGGGTCCGCTGGTCGTCGTCGAGGCCGGCGAACGCGATCTTCAGCTGCGACGTCTCCAACGGCGGGAACGTCGCCGCGCCGGAAGCGTCGAGTTCGACGGAGCGGCTCGACGTCGGTGTCGTCAGTTCCAGCCGCGTGGGCGCGTGCGAATCGGCGGCGACACGGATTCCGGAGACAGTCTGAGGTTTCTCCCAGTCCAGGGTCATCGTCGGCCGCAGATCGGTGACGTCGGGATGCCAGGCGGTCGCGGGATTCCCGTCCACCGCGGCGAACGCGCTCGCCGCCGGATCCCCGCCCAGTTGCGAGGTCGCCGACACCTTCACCCCGGGAAGGGTGACCGGGACACGGCCACCTCCGGCGGGCAGCACGGTGCCGCCGAACTCGTAGGCGCTCTGCGACGTCGTCGAGAACAACCGCCGGATCCCGTCCGGTTCCTCGCCGTCGCGGGCGGCGGACGCGTCGCACCGGACGTGCCCGTTGTCCGGGACGCACGCGTACCTCGGCTGCTGGCCCCGCGTGAACGCGAATCCCGGCGCGGTACCCGGCCCCAGATCGGCAGGGACTTCGAGAGCGCGTTGCGGTTCCGCGCCGGGGATCTTCAGCTCCGAGATGCCGACGTTCCCGTCCTGCCTGCCGACCACGAGCGAAAGCAGTGTGATCCGCACCTTGCGCGTCACCCCCGCCGGCGCAGGGTAGGTGTGCGCGCCTTCGCCCCGGACGACCTGGTGCTCGACGGAACCGTTGTCCGTGGTGATCCGGATCCGGGTCGGCGGCCAGCCGACGCGGATGTCGTCGACCATCGCGAGATCGACCGTGTTCACCAGCCTCGGGGTGTCGAGTTCGACTTCGAGCCATTCCCCGATCGGCCCGGTGAAACTCGAGGAATGCCAGGCGGTGCGCGGATCCCCGTCCAGCGCGGCGAACGGCTGATGGCTCGGATCGGAACCGCCGAAGGCGTCCGCGAACGACGCCGCCGTCGACGCGGTCACCGAGCGGATCCCCCGGTACGCGGCCACGGTCTGGTGCTGCTCGCCCGGGAACGGCAGGACGTCCAGCGCGGCTCGCTGCTGTCTCGGCGACTCCCCCGCGGTCAGCGTCTGGCTCAGGTTGTCCCGCACGCCGCCGACGTTGCGTTCGGCGCGGCGCAACCCGTCGGTGACCAGCCTCGGTCCGGTCGGCGAACCGCCGTCCCCGGTCAGCACCGTCGGCGTGCCGGGGTCGAGCTGCCCGGAGTTCATCAGCGGCAGCAGGTTTTCCGGCCCACCGCTCACCGTCGGCACGTCCTTCGTGGACGTCGCGGTGACCAGCGGGACCGGCCGTTTCACCTCGAAGATCTCCAAAGGCCCGAACTGGGCCGACTTCTCGATCCCCGGCGATCCGGCAAGGCCGGCGCGCAACGTCGTGAAGTCGGGGGCGCCGACCTTGGCGCGGTCGATGTCCCCGCGCAGCACCAAGAACCGGTAACCCGAACGCGCGAGGAGGGCTGCGAGCCCGGGATCGCCTCTGCCGTCGGCCAGGGCCGCGTCGACCGAGTCCATCAGGCGGGTGTTGCCCTCCGAACCCAGCGGGACCTGGTTGCGGACGGCCCACGGACTGTCCGCGATGGCCTGCGCCGGTTCGTCGACGGTCCGGCCCCAGTCGTACTCGCCGAACCCGGTCGCGGGCAGCAGCAGCGTGCGCGCCGTCGCGTCGGTCTTGGCGACGTGGCCCATCGCGTCGTACCAGTACCCCGGCACCTCGTCCCAGCCCGGCCCCGGCCGCAACGTCAGCAGCCACACCGGCGCGGCCATCGCCAAGACCAGCAGCGCGCCGAGCGCGGGCCGCAGATTCCGCCGTACCGCCGGCGCGGCGCTCGTGATGCCGTGGACGAACGCCAGCATCAACGGGAGCCGAAGCACCGGCTCGAACTTGTGCACGTTGCGCAGCGGTGCGAGCGGGCCGTCGAGCAGATGCCGCACGGGTTCCGCCAGCGGGCTGTCGAGCGTCCCGACATAGCCGACGGTCAGCAGCGTCAGCCCGGTCAGCACGCCGAGCACCAGGAACCGACGCTCGGGCAGACCGCGCCGCGCGAGTCCGAACAGCCCGACCGCGGCCACCAGCCCGGTGGCCGCCATCAGGACGGGGTTGTCGATCAGCGCCCAGCCCGACGGCCACCACGGCGTGCCCTGGACGACGTAGGCGACCCACTGGTTCGTGCCGCGCAGCACTTCGAACAGCGACATCGGCGCGGTGGTGTTCGTCGCGGATTCGATGTAGTCCAGGAACGGCAGGCTGTACTGGCCGAGCAGCACCAGCGGCAGGATCCACCACAGCATCACCCCGGCGACGAAGACGAACCACCAGATGACGAGTTCGACGTGGGTGCTCCGCCATTTCCGGGTCAGCAGCCACAAACCGGGCAGGACGAGCGCCATTACGACCATCGCGCCGTTGATCCCGCCCATGCACAGCACAGCGAGCGCGGACAGCCCGGCGGCCCGGCGAGGCGAGCCGATGCGGTCGGCGAGGATCAGCGGCAACAGCACCCACGGCAGCAGGACGGCGGGCAGCATTTCCGAGGACAGCGAACCGATTTCGGTGACCATCCTCGGCGCGAGGGCGTAACCGACTGCTCCGATCAGCCGAGTCCGTTCGTTCCCCATCTTGAGTGCGCGGGCCACCAGCAGAGCGCCCCCGAAAGCGACCGAGAGCAGGATCGCGCACCACAACCGCTGCGCGATCCACACCGGGATCCCGACGGCCTGGCACACCGCGAAGAACGGCCCCATCGGGAACAGGTAGCCGTACGCCTGGTTCTGCAACTCCCCCGCCGTCGCCTGGGGATTCCACAGGTGCAGCGCCCGGCCGAGGAACGCCAGCGGATCCACCGCGAGGTCGAGTTTGGTGTCGAACGTCGTCCTGCCGGGACGCTGCACAAAGGACAGTACCGTCAGCGCCAGCACGATCCACGTGCTCGGCTTCTTCGCGAGGGCGCCGGGGGTTACCATCCGGTAGATACTAGGCGGAAACGTGGCTACTATGCGCCTATGACAGACGGTTTCGCAGAAGCGTGGTCGCTCGCCGAACCCGTCAAGGGCTGGATGACGCGGGATCAGGGCCTCGCCCTGTGGAACGCGGCGTCCCGCCTGGAAAAGGGCGATCTCATCGTCGAAATCGGCAGCCACCAGGGCCGTTCGACGATCGTGCTCGCCAGTGCCGCGCGCACGGTCGGCGCGCGGGTCATCGCGGTCGACCCGTTCGTCGACGGACGGCTGTTCGGCGGATCCCCGACCCGCCAACGCTTCGAGGCGAACCTTAAAAGGGCGGGCGTCGACGACATCGTGGAACTCGTGGCGGAGTACAGCACGAAACTGCGTCCTCACTGGGACCACCCGATCCAGTTGCTCTACATCGACGGCAAGCACGACTACTGGACCTACACCGACGACCTGCGCTGGTCCACGAACCTGGACGACGGTAAGGAAATCCTGGTCCACGACTGCTTTTCCTCGATCGGTGTCACCCTGGGCACGATCGCGAAAGTCCTCTTCGGACGGCGCTACACCTACCTCGACCGCGCGACGTCGATGGCCCGGTTCCGCCTCACCCCGCCGACGACGAGGGACAGGCTGCGCGTGCTCGCCCAGCTGCCCTGGTTCCTGCGCAACGTCGGGATCAAGATCCTGCTGCGACTACGGCTGGCCCCGGTGGCGAGAATCTTCGGCCACGACAGCCCGTACGACCCTTACTGAGTGAGCGGCCTGCCGACGTCGACCTTCGCGAGGCAGACGGGAGCGCCCTTGGCGGACAACCGGAAGTCGATCTTGTCGAACAGGCCCTCGATCGGCAGGTACATCGTGTGCAGTCCGGGCTGGAACCAGATCGGCACGCGGTCCACGAAGCCTTCGCCGCCGTCCGAAGTGAAGTAGTCGATCCGCAGCAGGTGACGGCCGAGAACGGGCGTGTCCAACGGAACCCGGACCGGCTCCTCGCCGACGGTGTACCCGCAACCCGCCACGGGGCCGGGCAGGCCACGGGAAATCGATTCCACGCCGGTGATCGTCCTGGCGGCACCCGAATCGTCCAAAAGGGACATCCGACTGGTCGGCTGGTCGAAGTGGAAGCCCGGGATCAGGCCCACCACCCGTGAGACGCGCGCGTTCTCACCGAACCAGCCGTGCAGGATGTCGTTCGGCACCGTGGTGTCGTACAGGACGAGATCGGGATCCCGCTCGATCGAGGCGCGCGCGTTGGCGAGGAAATCCCGCGAGTGCTCGAACCGCAACCCCGGCGCCAGCCGGGAGAAACCCACGGCCGAACTCGCGATCAGGACAAGGCACAACGCCAGGGCGAGCGGACGTTTCGCCGGGGATGGAACGGGATCCGAAGGCCGGTCGAACGGTTTGGGTTCGAGGAAGGCGAAAGCGAGGCACAGCGCGACGACGAGTGTCAGATCGGCTACGTAGCGGGGATCGCTGCCCAGTTCGGGGCCGACCTCGGTGAGCCGGGTGGCCGCCGAAAGCCCGATGTCCGCCGCGAACACCAGCGCCAGCAGCACCCATGCCTTCTTCGCCCGGAGACCGCCGACGCGGATTCCGGCGACCAGCACCGCGACGGCCACGAGCAGCAGCAGAATCCGCGCTACGACAGGGGAAGCGGCGAACGTCGCCCCGGGGCCGGGGCCCGACCACGGCCCGCCGGCCAGCCCCGGAACCAAGGTGTCGCCGAGCATCCGGCCGGTCATGTCCGCGACCGTGCCGACGGTGACCGGACCGCCGCCCTGCCCGACCTGGCTCGTCGTCAACGCCAGGAAGACGGCGGCGTATCCGGCGAGGACGACGACGAAGACGCCCATGAGCACGACGTGCCGGCGCAGGGAAACGCCGAGCAGCACGGTGATCCCGGCGATCAGCACCGGGATGAACACCGCCTTTTCGTAGAAGGCCAAGCCGAAGACGGTCCAGGCCACGGTGGCGATCGCCCAGCGCCCGCCGTCGGCGAGATACCGCACATGGGCGTGCAGCGCGGCGGTGGCGGCCAGGAGCACGGGCGCGAGCTGGATCGCGTACGCCCACCACAACGTCGGGACGAGCAGCAGGGGCGACGCCGTGAACATCGTGAACGGGACGAGAATCCCCCAGCGGCGCCCGAAACAGCGCACCAGCACCGCCCACAGCAGCGCCGAGGCCGCCGCCTGCATCACCAGGACCGGCGCCATCAGCACGGCGAAGTCCAGTGGAGCCCAGGCGGTCAGCAGATCGGCGAGCAGGAATCCGCCCGGCGCGAGGTGGCCGTGGTAATCCTGGAAGTAGTAGCCGAAGTCGAACGGGCCGGCCTTCGCGGCGTGATAGGTGATGACGAAATCGTCTTGCGCCAGGCTTCCGTGCAGCGCGGCCCAGGTGTGCAGGACGAACGGGATCACGGCGGCGACGATCGCGGCGATCGTGACCGGCGAAGGTCTCTTCCCCCGGACAATCACGTCTTGCCTCAATTCTTGCAGGTCGGCGGCTGGCACATGATCTTGCTCAGCGCCTGGTAGAAGACGTCCGAGATCTTCCGCGGATCGGGGGTGGTGAACGAATCCCCGCCGGTGGCGGTGGAGACCTGCCGGAGTTCGGACGCGTCGATGTCCGGCCCGATGCCGATCCCGATGACCGGCAACGGTTTCCGCGGATCCTGGAGCTTGCCCAGCTCTTCCAGCAACCTCGGCAGCCCGATCGTGTCGCCGTCCTCGTTGCGTCCGTCGGTGAGGACGACGACCAGGTTGATCCGCCCGGGTTTCCAGTTCTGCCTGGCGTTCTGGTACGCGGCGAGGATCGAATCGTAGAGCCCGGTCGCCCCGCCGGCTTTCGGCCGCACCGCCTGCAACTGCTCCACCCCGCCCGAGGCCGTCTGCTCGGCGATCGTCTTCATCGGCAACAGGACCCGGTGGTCCCGGTCACCGTCCAATTTGGTCGAGAACAGCCACAGCCCCAGTTCCGTGGTGGGTTTGAACAGCCTGAGCCCCTGCGTCGCGGCCTGCAAGGTGAGTTCCATCCGGCTCTTCCCGGTACCCGGCACGGCGGCGGCCATCGAGCCGGAGACGTCGAGCAGCACTTGGACCCGGGCGCTCAGATTCGTCCCCGCCCAGGCTTGCAAGGCGGCGTACAGGTCCGTCACGGGTGGGGCGCCCGGCGGACGCGGCGCGGGATCGGTGCGGCTGTCCAGCGCCCGCGGTACGGCGAACTGGCCGGAGGGCGCGCGGAATCCCGCGTCGGCGAAGGTCGCGGCGGCGAGCGGATCGAGCAGCAGTCGCAGAAAACGTTCCGCCGCGCCCCTGGATGCCTCCGAAGCCTTGGGCAGCACGACGTACGGGTAGTCGAATCCCCGCACCGGGACGTCCGGGTACGCCGCCACGAGATCCCGGGCGAGGACGGACTGTTCGGTCGCCGGGAAAGCGGCCGGGAACTGGCCGGGGGCGGGATTCAGCTTCCGCAGGGCGGCGGTGAAGGCCGCCGCGGGATCGGATGCCCGCTCGGTCAGCTTCCGCAGGCCGAGCAACGTGGCGACGCCGAGCGGATCCCGCGCCGGATCCGGCATCCCGACCGGGGAACCGTCGAGGACCTCTTGCCAGGCGGGCGGTTTCCCCGGCCAGCCGAACCGGCGCGCGGTCTCGTCGGGAAGTCCCAGCACCACCGGGGAATTCGCCACCGACTGACCTGATTCGGGCAGGTTCCACGCGCCGGCGTCCCTGGCCTGCGACAACATCGTGCTCGACTCGGGAACCCAGACGTCGGGTCCGCCGGAAGCAGTGGTCCCGAGCAGGTCGGCGGTCTTGGCCGACTCGCTCGCGGTCACGTCGACTCGGAAGCATTCTTCTTGTGGCACGGTCGCCGCGAGCCGCGTGAGCACCGGCGCGACGTCGGGCGCGGCGGTGATCTCGACCGGCGTCAGCGCGTCACAACCGTTGCCCGCCAACCGGGCCCGGAGGTAGTCGACGCCCCACCAGGCACCGAGCGCGACCACCAGCAACAGGCTCAAGACGACCACGGGCGCGTTGGAACGCCCACCACGCCTCGGGCCTACCTGCATGTGCATGCCTCCGAGGTGCGGTACGGGATCTGGGATGTTGCCCAATCCGCCCGCGCACGTCAACCCTCGGGTAACTTAGCGCGCCTCGCTACGGCAAACGGCCTAACCGAAGTAGCGTCCGGCGCCGACGTGGGCACCGGCCGAGCGCCACCAGCCGGCGTCGCCGGTCGAGTCGATCCCGTCCGCGATCACCGTCGCGCCCGCGATGTTCGCGGTCTTGATGAGGTTCCGCAGCGCACGTTCCGCCAGGGGTTCCGTCCGCCGTTCCGCGAGCCGGGGAGCGATCCGGACCGTCCGCACGGGCACGTCCACGAGACAGACGACGTCACCGGCCACGCCGAAGTCCTGCAATTCGGCGTCGACCCCGATTTCGGCGAGGAGGTGGAGGTTGTCGACGGTCTCCCCGAGTTCGGCGAGCACGGCACCGGCGGGGAAGCCCAGTCGCAGCCGTGACGGCCCGAGCCCGGTCGCGGCGAGCACGTTCCGCACCGACCCGACGAGGTCGGGGTCCGCGGCCTGATGCGGTGTCAGGCCAACGACCATCGGGAGCCTGTCGTCCGATTCCTCGCACGCCGTGCGGATGAGCCATTCGCCGAGCGGCACGATGAGACCGGTTTCGTCGGCGAAACGGACGCAGGTGTCGTGACCGATCCGGCCGTGGCGCGGATGGTTCCACGCGAGCCGCGCCTCGATACCCGCCGGTTTGCCTTCCGCGAGCCACGTCAGCGGCCGGAAGTGAACCTCGATCTCGCCGGTCTCCCAGGCACCCGCCATGGAGACGGCGAGGCCGAACTCGTGCCGTTCCCTGGTGTCGAGGGCGGAATCGGACAGCGCCCACTGCCGGTAGCCGTTGCTCTGCGCCCGGCGCAGTGTCATGTCGGACACGCGCAGGAGTTCGTTCGGCGCGATGTCGCGGGGCGGCCGGTGGACCACCCCGACGCAGGCCGAGACCGCGACCCCGCTGCCGCCTTCGAGGTAGACCGGTTCGGACAGTTCCTGGTTGATCATGCCGATGACGGTGGCGACGTCCGGGCTGGTGGCGGTGTTCTGGATGAGGATGCCGAACTCGTCCCCGCCGATCCTGGCGACGAGCGCCTCCTCGCCGCCCACGACGGCACGCAGCTTCCCGGCGACGTTCTTCAGCAGGTTGTCACTGAGTTTCTGCCCGAGACCGCCCGCGATCAGGGAGAACCCGTCGAGGTCGAGGTGATAGACCGTGACGCCGAAGGCCGGGTCCGCGTGCCGCAGCGCCCGCTCCAGGCGGGTACCGAAGAACTGCCGGTTCGGCAGGCCGGTCAGCGGATCGTGCAGGGCCTGACGGCTCAGCTGCCGCTGGAGCAGCGAGACGTCGGTGTCGCCGTCGACGAGGGTGATCAGCTGCTGGGCCTCGCCCGCCGGGTCGCGGATGACGGCGCCGGTGAACCCGGCCCACGTCGGCTCCTCGTCGTCGGCGGTGACGAGTCTTCGCGTCAGCTCTAGCCGCTGAGTCTCGCCTTCGAGCAGCTTCCGGTAGCCCTCGCGCAGGCCGTCCGCGTCTTCCGGATGAATCTGGTCGTAGAGGTTGAGCCCGGTCAGATCGGCGACGGGCCGGTTCAGCATCTCGGCGAACGCCGGGTTCACCCGCTGGACCCGGCCGTCCACCCTGGTGACGGCCACCCCGGTCTTCGAGCCGGTGAACAGCTGCTCGAAACGCGCCTGCGTGAGCACCAGCTCGCGCCGTGTCTCGCGTTCGAGGGTGACCAGCGTGCGGCTCAGATCCTCTTGCTGGCTCTGGATGCTTTCGCGCAAGGCCTCGCCGTAGCCGGACGCGAGCGCGCCCAGCACCTGCAACACCCGTTCGGGGAGCGATTTCACGCTCCGCAACTCCGGTTCGTGCAAGAGCCCCTTGCCGAGCACCTCCATCGTGCGACGCAGGCTGTCCGGCCCGACGCACCTGAGCGCGACGAGCCGCGCGCCGGCCTCGGCGGCCTGCGCGGGCTCGGAGTCGTCACTCAGCACCGCCGCGAACACCTCGTCCAGCAGAGCGGAGAAATGCTCTTCGATCTGGGCGTGGGTGTACGGAAGATACGCCGTGCCGGTGACCAGGTACGCCCATTTGCGAGCGAGCGTGGCCCTGGTCGGCGCGGCGTTCTTCCGCTTCGGCGATGCGGAGGACGAAGTTCTCTTCGGGGCGTCCGGCGATACGGAGAACTCATCGCCGTTCGGAAGTGGGGCAGTCACGTCCGCCGGTCCTGGGGTCGTTTTCGCATTCCGTGGTGGAGAAACATCCTCCACGATTCTCTGGCCGTACTCACGGTTTACCAGTCACCCAATCGGGTGGTAACCCTACGGTACTGCAACACCGACCTTGTCCCTCAGCCAATCGCGTGTGGCGTCCCGGTACAGCGACGCGTTGCGGTGCAGCGCCAACGAATGTCCGGCACCGGGCAGAACATACGTGGAAAGTTCGGCTTCGGGCGCGTAGTACGGCGCTTCCGCCGGACGCAGCGTCGCGCCGCTCGAACAGTCCCGGAGCGCGAACAAACCGCAGAACAGGATGTCTTTTTCCCCGATCGCCTGGAAAACCGGCACTCGGATCGCTTTCGTCGCGGGCAGTACGATCCCGAACACGGCGACGGTCCCCATTCCCGGGACCGAAACCTGATCCTTGGTCGCCTCGTCGGCGGCAATGACCTGCGGGTCGGAATTTTCCGCCGCGTAGAAGAGGCCGGCGCGCGCCCCCGGTTTCGTCGTGAAATAGAGCGGATCACTGCCGAGCGAACCGAGCTGGTCGTCCGCGAACGCGGGCTGCAGACCGAAGAGCACACCGAGGGTCAGGGCGGGTACCGACGGCAGATGCGTCATGCCGGAGAGGATCACGCCGTCCACGTCCTGGTACGTCGACGCCTCGGCGGCGACGATGCCCGAACCGACCGAATGCCCGACGATCACGACCTTGGCGAACGGGGTGCCGCCGACCCGCCCCGCGCGCAGATGCCCGACCACCTCGTGCATCGATCGCGCGAGCGCCGGCAGCAGGAGCGGAAGGCTCGGTGGCTTGCTGCTCCCGCCCGAACCGAGCTGATCCGCCGCGAAGGTCGCGTAGCCGTGTTTGGCCATGTCACGCTGGTACGAGTAGCGATCCGGGTCGTAGGGCAGGTCCCAGTAAGCGCTGTTGTAGGTGCCGCCGTGCACCAGCAACTGGACGGCCGCGGGCGCCGGGCCGTCGGGCAGGCAGAACCGGCCGTGCACCGTCGCCGGTCCGCCGAGCGGGCCGGTGACCGGCAGATCCACGTCGGTACACCGGATCTCGACGGCCGCCGCCGGGGCGGCGACCAGGAAACCACCGAGGAGCGCGCAGCACGCGGCCACCGCGGTGGCCAGTTTGAGCGGCATTCTCACAGAACCCTCTCCGGAATCGGAACGCTCGGAAGGAGCATGAACCTTACATCGGGTAATCGAACGCTCACCGCCCGCCCGGCGTTCGCGGCACCACGGTCATCGGCAACCGGTTCGGCTGCATGGTCGCTTTGATCTTGGGAAAGACCTTCACCCCTGGTAGCGGCTCCAGCCGCCACCTGGCACCGATCGTCGCGGCGACCAGGGCGATCTCCGTGGGCGCGAACTGGTGTCCCGGGCACAGCCGGGCGCCGGCGCCGAACGGGATGAAGGCGCCCTTCGGCACTTCGGCGGCGCGCTCCGGCTCCCAGCGATCCGGGTCGAACCGTTCGGGTTCGGGGAACCAGCGCGGATCGCGGTGCAGCGTGTGCTGACTGACCGCGACCTCGGTACCGGCGGGAATCCGCACCCCGCCGAGTTCGACGTCCTCCCGCGCGCGCCGCATCAGGATCACCGGCGGCGTCCGGCGGACGACCTCGTTGATGATCCGGTGCGTGTAGACCAGGCGCGGCAAGTGCTCGAACCGGGCGGGCCCGCCGTCCAGCACCTCGTCGACCTCGGCGTGGAACCTGCGCTCGATGTCCGGCCGCGCCCCGATCTCGTGGAAGAACCAGGCCAGCGCGACGGCGGTGGTCTCGGCGCCGGTGGTGAGGATCGTGATGACCTCGTCCTCCACCTGGCGGTCGGTCATCTTCTCGCCGGTCTCGTCGTCCTTGGCCAGCAACAGCATCGACAGCAGGTCGCCCTGGTCGCCGCCCTTCTCGCGGGCTTGAAGGACCGCGTCGCCGATGACCCGCCTCAGGCGCGCGGCCGCGGCGTCGAACTCCCGGTTCGCCGGGATCGGCAGCCGCTCCACGAATTTCGGCGAGAACGCCCGGACCATGACGTACTTCAGCATGATCGGAATGGACCGCTGGATTTCGGCGAGCGCTTCGTCGCCGAGTTCGGTGGAGAACAGCGTGCGCCCCGAGATGGTGAGCGCGAGGTCCTGCATCCGCCGGTCGAATTCGACCACCTCGCCCGGCTTCCACGAGTCGGCAAGGTCTACAGCGAGCTTCGTCATCGTCGTCTCGGCGTAGAGCGCGATGCGGCTCCGCTGGAAAGCGGGCAGCATCATCCGCCGTTGCCGCTGGTTGAAGGCTCCGTTGGAAGTGGCGAGCCCGTCGCCGAACAACGGCCGCATCTTGTCGAACACGATGCCTTTGTCGAACTTCCCCCCGTCGACGGCGAGCAGCCGCCAAGCCAGTTCCGGGGTGGTGACGAGGTAGACCGGCATCGGGCCGAAGTCGAGGCGGACTACGTCTCCGTGCGAGGGCAGGGACGACAGCAGTTTCAGCGGGTCGCGCAGCATCGGCACGGTGTGCCCGAGCAGCGGCCATCGGCCCGGTGCGACAGCGACGTCCGGAGGTGGTGCCATCGTGCTCGTCTCCCGGTGCCTGGACGCTGAACCCGGTCACCTTAGGACCGCCGGGCCGCGGACGGGGTTCCGCCGCCGCACATCCACACGATCGGACGATGGCAGCCGGTTCTCCGGCTCCGGATAGACTCCTGTGCCCCAACGGATCCCAACCGAACGGCGGCGACGACGGTGACTTCGAACCTGAGCTGGGTACCCCCCGAGGTCGACACGACCGTGCCGAATCCCGCGCGGGTCTACGACTACTGGCTCAACGGCGACCACAACTTCCAGGCCGACCGCGACCTCGGCGAACAGATCCTGAAGATCATGCCGGGGATCCGCGACGCGGCCCGGCTCAACCGCGCCTTCCTGCGGCGTGCCGCGCTGCACATGGTGGAGGCGGGGGTGCGGCAGTTCCTCGACATCGGCTCCGGGATCCCGACCGTCGGGAACCTCCACGAGATCGTCCAGCAGCTCGACCCGACGTGCCGGGTGGTCTACGTCGATCGCGAATCGGTCGCCGTGGCGCACGCCAAACTGCTGCTGCGCGGCAACGACCGGTGCGCTGCGATCCAGGCCGACCTCCGCGACGCCAACGACATCCTCGACGCGCCCGAAACCAGGGAGCTGCTCGATCTCGACCAGCCGATCGGGCTGTTCATGTTGCTGCTGCTGCATTTCGTGCCGGACTCGTGGGATCCGCACGCGATCCTGGCCCGGTATCGGGAACGCATCGCCCCCGGCAGCTTTCTCGCCATCTCGCACGTCGCCGCCGACGCGGACTCGAGCGGCCTCGACGAAGCCATCGAGGCGTACAAGAGCACCCAGAACGACCCCATCCCCCGGACCCACGACCAGGTGCTTTCGTTCTTCGAGGGCTTCGACGTCGTCGAGCCCGGCGTCGTCGGCTGCGCGATGTGGAACCCCCAGGGAGCCGGCGACATGTCCAACGACCCGGAGATCAACGCGCTGCCGTACGCGGGGGTGGGCCGGAAGCCCTCGTGAGGCCGAACTCGCGTGATCGGGCACGCGAGTTCCGCCTCCAAACACGCGAGTTACGGCTTCAAGCACGTGAGTTACGGCCTCGAGCACGTGAGTTACGCGTCCGAGCACGCGGGCCGGACCCTGCCGGGCACAGGCGACTCAGGGCAGCACGTCGGTCACGGTGTCCTTGATGACCTGCCACTTGCCGTGCTCGCGTACCAGCGTCAGGCTGATCGTGTAGTGCCTGTCGATGTTCTGCGACGGCGCCTTGTAGTAGGCGTCGAGGATCGCGAAGCCCATCTTGCAGTCCTCGACGACGGTGTGGGTCACCGTCCACGGCATGCTCCACTCGTACGGGAGCTTGAACTGCACGTCGACCACCGGCTCGACGTTGGCCTCGTAGCCGATGAACAGGTTGCCCTTGCGCCCGACGGTCACCATGTTCTTGTGGATGATCGCCCGGTAGCGGGCCTCGTCGCGTTTGTTGTAGCTGTCCATGTCCTCCCAGACGGCGCGGTCGAACGCGCGCTGACAGGCCTGCCGCTCGTTTTCGGCCTGCTGGTCACTGGCCGAAGCGGCCGGTACGCCGATGCCCGCCGCCGCCACGACCAGACCGGCCAACGCCGCGTAATACCGCTTGCGCATGGGGTTCTCCTCATCCTGTCCGTTTTCTTCCACCGGCAGGTTCGCCGGACGGCGCATCACAGCTGCATCACTTCCGCACCGGCGCGGGCGCGGGGCCGGTTAACCTCGCGGGAGGGGGTGCGATGGAGTTCCGGATTCTGGGGCCGGTGCAGTGCCGCAGTGGCGCGCGGCCACTGAAGCTGGCGGGATCGCGGCAGGAACGCATCCTGGCGGCGCTGCTGCTCGGCGCCGATCACGTCGTCTCGGTCTCGCGGCTGGTGGACGTCGTCTGGGACGACGATCCGCCCGCCACGGCCGTCCGCCAGATCCGCAACCTCACCACCGCCCTGAAGCGCTCCCTGGTCGCCGAGGGAGCCGACGACGACGTCCTGACCGCCGAGGGTCCCGGTTTCGTCCTGCGCCCGGGTACTTTCGACCTGCGCTCGTTCGAGGAGCACGTTTCGCGTGGCGAGTTCCGTGAGGCGCTCGGGTGCTGGCACGGACCCGCACTGTCCGGTGTGGACAGTACGGCTTTGCGCGGCGAGGCGGACGAACTCGACGAGCGCCGCCTGTCCATTGTGGAACGTTGCCTCGACGAAGAGATCGGCACCGGAGAGGATCGTGTCGCGGAACTGACGGCCCTGGTCGCCGAGCACCCGTTCCGCGAGGCGTTCACCGGACTGCTCATGCGCGCGCTGCACCAGCAGGGCAGACAGGCCGACGCGCTGAACGTCTACCGGCGGGCGCAGGCGCGGCTGGTGGAAGAACTCGGGATCGATCCCGGCCCGAAGCTGCGCGAACTCTACGAGCGGATCCTTCGCGACGAGCCGGAATACGGCAAGGCGCGCTGCTTCCTCCCTTACGACGTCCCGGATTTCACCGGCCGGGAGGACGAGATCCGCCTTCTCCTCGACGCCGTCCGGCTGGGGCGCCCGGTGGCCGTCGACGGAATGGCCGGGGTCGGCAAGACCTCGCTCGCCGTCCACGCCGCGCACCGGCTCGCCGCCGACTTCCCCGACGGGCAGCTGTTCGTGGATCTGCACGGCCACTCCCCGGGCCGCGAACCCCTCTCCCCCGAAGCCGCGCTCGAAGCCCTGCTCGGGCAACTCGACATCCCGGCGAGCAGGCTTCCCGGCGGCGTCGACCGGCGAGCCGAACTGTGGCGGACCAGAACGGCGGGCCGGTCGCTGCTTGTGGTGCTCGACAACGCCGCGAGCGCGGAACAGCTGCGGCCGCTCCTGCCCGGTTCGGCCACGGTCGCCCTCGTCGTCACCGGCAGGCGACGGCTGGCCGCAGTCGACGGTGCCGCGTCGCTCAGTCTCGAAGTCCTGCCGGACGAACAGGCGGGCGCGCTGTTCGCGGCGGCGTCCGGCAGGCCGGATTCAGGAGTGGCCGCGCTGTGCGGGAATCTTCCGCTGGCGATCCGGATCGCGGCCGCCCGCTTGCAGAATCGTCCACAGTGGACCGTGCGGACGCTCGCCGAGCGCCTGGGTTCCGAACACGACAGGCTGGCCGAGCTGAAGGTCGCCGGACGCGACGTCGCCGCGGCGTTCGCACTGTCCTATCGGGAGCTCGACGTCGCGCAACAGCGCATGTTCCGTTTACTGGGGCGGAATCCCGGCGCCGACATCGGCGTGCCCGCGGCGGCCGCGCTGGCCGGTACCGGCGAACCCGAGGCCGAGCGCCTGCTGGAGGACCTGCTCGACGCCCACTTGCTCAGGCAGCCCGCGCTGGGCCGGTACTCGTTCCACGACCTGATCGCCGAGCACGCCCGCAACGCCGCGAGTGACGAGGAATCGGCTCCGGCGGTGAGCAGGCTGCTCGACCACTACCGCGAAGGCGGCGGTTCAGGCTGGTACGAAACGGAACGGGCCAACCTGATCGCGGTCACCCGCCACGCCCTCGGCTCCGGTCGCGAAGACCACGCCTGGCGGATCGCCGTGGACACCGCGGAGCACCTCCGGGAGAGCGGGCATCTCGACGAACTGCTCGCCGTCGCGCGCACCGGCATCACCGCCGCCCGCCGGATCGGCGACCCGCACGCGATCCAGCTGAGCCTGGCAAGCCTCACCCTGGCGTTCTGGGAGAACGGTCGGCTCACCGAAGGAATGGACTGCGCCCTGGAGCGTTTGGACGTCGTCCGTGCCGCCGGCGACCGGGCGGCCGAGGCGATCGCCCTGTCCAGGGCAGGCGCCCTGCACAGCATGCTCGGCCGCTACCCCGAGGCGATCCGGTTCTATCGCGACGGGCTCGCCGTCGAAGAGGAGTCCGCCGCCGCCGCGCTCTGGACCAATCTCAGCAACGCGCAGGAGGTCCTCGGCAGGCTGGACGACGCGCTGGTCTCCGCCCGGAGAGCGGTGGAGCTGCGCGAGGAACCTCGCGGCATGATCCTGAGTTCGGCCCAGCTCGGTCTCGTCCTCGCGCGGCTCGGCCGGTTCGACGAAGCGTTCGACGTCATCGAACGCTCGACCACCGCCTCGCAGGATCTCGGCTATCCGTTCGGCGAGGCGTGGAGCCGGATCGACCACGCCGACTCCCTGCTTCTCGCCCACCGTCACGGCGAGGCGCGGGAGCAGGCCGAACGCGCGTGCGAGATCCTCACCCGGCTCAATCATCCGCTGCTGCTGGCGATGGCGGCCAACAGCCTGGGCACGGCCTGCGTCGCGCTCGGCGAGACGGCGGCGGGGCTCCGGCGGCATCGCCTCGCACTCGAAACGGCGAGGCGGATCGGCTACCGGCTGCAAGAAGCCCGCGCACTGGCCGGCTTGGGACGAACCCGAGCCGCGCGGGACCTCTACACGGCGATGGGCCTGCCTGCCGAATCACTGAAGGTCGTCACCTGAGGAACTCGGTGAGCGGCCCGCGCAGGACGTCCGGCTGGTGGAGGACGCCGTGGTCCTGACCCTCGACCGTGACATACCGGGCGCCGGGGATCGTGTCGGCGACCGCGCGGGTGCCCGCGCGCATCCAGGCGTCGCTCTCCCCGCCGTCCAGCACCAGCGTGGGCACGGAGATCTTGGCCAGCTTGCCGTCGGGCAGCACGTTTCCGGGACCGCACAGGGCGAGGTCGTAGGGCAGGGTGTGGGCGAGGCCGGCGAACCAGGCCCAGAACGTGTCTTCCCGCATCCCCTTGACGACTTCGGCCGGGGTGCCCGTCCCCTCGACCAGGAAGAGTTCCGCCGCGCCGTCGCGGTCGCCGTCGGCGATCAGTGCCCGGACACGGTCGAAGAGGTCGGCCGCCGGCCGGGGACGGCTGTCGTCGACGACGAACGGCGGCTCGTACACGGCCAGGCTGGTCATGACGACACCTCGGGCGGCCGCCTCCAGCGCCAGCACGGCACCCGACGAGTGCCCGAAGACCGCCGCCGAGCCACCAGCGTGGTCGATCAGCGCGGCGAGATCCTCGACCTCGCGTTCCACCGAATAGACAGCGCCCGCGCCGCTGTCGCCGCGGCCGCGCCGGTCGTAGGCGAACGCGGTGAAGTCCGGGGACAGCGTCGCGGCGAGACCGGCGACGGTCGTCCGGTCGTTGAACGCGCCGCCGACCAGGATCACCGGCGTGCCCTCGCCGGTCCGGTCGAAGGCGATCGGGGTGCCGTCGGCCGAGGTCACGGTCTCGAACGAGGTGGTCATCAGGTCCTCCACAGGGTCGCTTCGACTTTAGCTTCGTCCCTGGGTCGGAGCCGATGACCACCGCTCGACATCACTTCCGGAGATTCCCGAAGAATTCCCGGAGTTCGGTCACGACGTCGTCCGGGACGGCCATCGCCACCATGTGGCTCGGGCTCTCGTGATCGGCCCAGCGCACGATGTCGTTCTTGCGCGAGGCGATCTTCCGCAGGGCGGACGGCCCGCCATGCGACACCCCGGTCGGCACGAGCTTCTGGTCGATCGGCATCGCGGCCGCGCCCTCGTAGTACGGCCACAGCGAAGTGGCGCCGGTCCCGGTCAGCCAGTACAGCGTGGCGTTGGTGAGCAGCAGGTCGCGGTCGATCGGCTCGGCAGGCGCGGCGCCTTCGGGCCAGCCGTCGAACTCCTTGAACCGTTCGACCAGGTACGCCAGCTGCGCGACCGGCGAATCGAGGAAACCGAAGCTCAGCGTCTGCGGCCTGTTCGTCAGGTACGGCGCGTAGCCGCTACCACCGGCGAAGCGCTCCATCAGCCCCGTCAGTTCGGCCTGGTCCTGTTCGGTGAGCCCCTCGAAATCGGCCGGATCGCCCATCGGGACACCGAGTCCGGACGTGATGTGCGAGCCGATGACGTGCTCGGGCGCGTGCACCGCCAGGCAGGGCGTCACCAGCGCGCCGGCGTCGTTCCCGTGCGCGCCATAGCGTTCGTAGCCGAGACGGCTCATCAGCTCCGCCCAGGTCCGCGCCACCCGCGCGATGTCCCACGGCCGCTCGTCGGCCGGTTCGGGGAACGGCGAGAAGCCGAAGCCGGGCAGGGACGGCGCGACGACGTTGAAGGCACGCGACGGGTCGAGGCCGTGGGCTCGCGGGTCGGTCAGCGGCCCCACGACGTTCAGGAACTCGGCGATCGAGTTCGGCCAGCTGTGCGTCATGATCAGCGGGATGGCGTCCGGTTCCGGCGAGCGGACGTGGAGGAAGTGCACGCGCTGGCCGTCGATCTCGGTGACGTACTGCGGGAACTCGTTAAGCTGCTTCTCCCACGCGCGCCAGTCGTAACCGTCTCGCCAGTACTCGGCCAGGTCCTTGAGGTAGGAGACCGGAACACCCCGGCTCCATTCGGCACCGGGCAGCGCCGACGGCCAGCGGGTGCGGGCCAGCCGGCCGGCCAGGTCGTCCAGCTCGGACTGCGGAATGTCGATGCGGAACTGCTCGATGTCGGTCATGGACTGACCGTACGAGCCATTCAGGCCAGATCCTGACCTAAATGGCCCGCTACCGGCCATGCATTTAGTCCTCTAAATGCGGATCACCTGGGTCGCGCCGAACGTGTCCTTCACGGGCACCTCGACGGTCTTCCGCCGCACGGTCACGCGCAGGACGTCCTGCCGCTGCGTCGGGTCCGAAACGGCCAGCTGCCAGCCGTTCCCCTTCCGTCCCAGCGCCACCGACGCGGGTCCGGACACCGACACCTCGTCGACCGAACCGGCGGCGAAGAAGTTCGCGAGCAACGTCGCGTCCCACAGCCGGACGGCCTGCGCGGTCGCGGTGTTGGACCGCACGCGCCACGACCAGGCCGAGGCGATCGTCTCCAGCACCGACGCGGTGGGCAGCACGGCGTAGGCGTAGCTCGCGCCCGAAGGGGCGGCCCCGTGCTCGATCACCAGCTTTTGATAGCGCCGGGTGTAGGGCACCGTGGTGCCCTTGGTGTTGGCGCCCTTGTCGACGTCGCGCCAGGTCCCCGTCCGGTCCTCGCGCAGCGCGGTCACCTCCGCGTCGTCGAGCAGGACATAGCCGCCGACCTTCTCCAGATGCAGCCATCGCTTGCGCCGCAAGGACTCCGAACCGCCGACGAGGTGGCCGTCGGCGAGCAGGGCACCCGAGCCGTTCTCGCCGAGGTTGCGGTTCTCGATGGTGGTCCGGATCCGTTCGCCGGAGGAATCGGTGATCCCTGCGCCGAGGCACACCACACCGGACGCCGTGAAGAACCACGACTTCTTCGCGGTCAGCGTGCCGTCCTGCGAGACGAAGTCGAGGGCGTGCGCGCCGTGCCGCGCGTCCCAGCGGACACCGCCGCAGTGATCCTTGCCGGTCAACGGGACCGACTCCAGTTTGGGAGGCGGTCCGCTCTTGGTGGTCGTGCCCGGCAGCAGCCGCGGATCGACGGTCGGCCAGTAGGCGTCGGTGAAATGTCCTTTGGCCGTGGGCAGGAACAGGTACAGCGCGCCGTCGCCGACGTGCCAGCCGTGCAGGTTCATCGAGTTGATCGACTCGTACCGCGAGATCCGCGTCGAGGCGACGCCGAGCGAGGCCGACCAGCCCTCGGTGACGTGCACCATCCGGTCCTGCTGGCCGAACACCCGGTGCGCCGCGACCGTCCGCGCCGGACGGGTCCCGGTCGCCAGCAGCTCCTGCGCGAACTCGATGCCGGGGATTCCGACGAGGTCGGGGCCAGGCGCGAACCGCTCGGGGTCCGGGATCTTCAGGTACGGCGCGAAGGTGTCCTCGGTGATCCACTTCGCGGCGAGCCCGCCGAGTTCCTTCTCGCGTTCCCCGCTCGCCGACCGCGCCAGCAGCACGACCGCCCCGGTGAGCTGGTGTCCGATGTCGTGCGCGGATTCCCCTTGCCGGGAAAGGAACCGGCCGCGGACCGACTCCATCAGCGCGCCCGCGTGGACGAACGGCGCGAACGTGTCGGAGACCAGCGCGTACGCCGCCTCGCGGACGTCGGCGGGCAGTTCGAACTCCGTGCCCTTGGTGACGTGGATGGCGGAAGCGAGGGCGGTGAGCAGGATGATCCCGTAGTGCCCGGGATACGGCACCGAATCGTGCTGGAGGAAGGAGCCGTCGGTGTGGAAGCCGTCACCGGCGGCGCGGTGGAGCTTGGCGATGACGCTCGCCGCTCCCCCGCCCTCGACGTCGGTGAACGCTCCGACGCCGCGTTTGATCCGTTCGGCGTCGCCGAGGATCGCGCCGGAGACGATGGAGATCGTCGACTTGTCCGCGCGGTTGGCGCCGGTCTCGACGACGCTCGGGTTGTTCGTGCGGAGGTTCGGGTTCCCGGAGAACTTCAGCACCGGCTTGAGGTACTTGGCGAGTTCGTCCCGGGTCAGCTCGTCGGCGACGGTCGCGAGGACGTGCAGCAGGTAGAGCGGGACGCCGATCTCGTAGGTGTACCAGTTGCCGATCTCGGCGGTCTTCTCGCTGTACTGATCGCTGGTGTACAGCAGTTCCAGCGCGCCCTTGATCCGGGTGAGCACGCCCGCGTCGCCCGCCAGCGTGCCGCCCGGAGTGCCCCAGTTGACCGCGATCGCGCGGAGCCGGGCGTACATCGACGTCGTGAAGTCGCTGCCCGGGCCGAGCGGGAGGTCCTTCCACAGTGGACCGTCGCCCACCGTCATGCTGTCGTGGTAGGACTTCGCGACCCGATCCAGGTTCGCCAGCGCGGCGGTACGTTCCGCCGACGGCCGGTCGATCCCGGTCTGGAGTTCACGGTAACCGGCGACGATCGAGGACATGCCGCCCGTCCCCGACGCTTGGGCTGACGAAGGGCTGGCGAGAGCCGTCGCGAGAGCCACCGAAGCAGCCGCCGCCGCGCCTCCCCGCAGCGCCGTTCTCCTGTCGACGTAACCGAATCCGGGCATGACAGAGCCTCCCAAGAGGGGTCGAAAGACGGTAACCAGGGCGGCGGCGGGTGGTGGGGCCTCGTGAGTGGTAAGGACGGTTAGAACCGTCCTTACCACTCACGAGCTTTCTAGCGTTTCCCGTCGGTCCTGCGCGGCAGGCCCCACGGGTTGTTCTCCTGCAACGGTTCCGGCAGCAGCGCGTCGGGGAAGCCCTGCCAGGCGATCGGTCGCAGGAACCGCTCGATCGCGGCGGTGCCGACCGAGGTGCTGGTCGGCGCGGTGGTCGCCGGGTAGGGACCACCGTGTTCCTGTGCCCACGTGACGGTGACGCCGGTCGGCCAGTCGTTCCACAACAGACGGCCGGCGACGCGGGTCAGCGACGGGAGGACCGGGCGGATCCAGTCCACATCGGACTCTTCGCCCTGGATGGTCGCGGTGAGCCCGGGTTCCATCACGCCGAGCAGGCTGATCAGCTCGGCCTGGTCGGTGTAAGTGACGATCAGCGACGCCGGGCCGAAACACTCCTCGCGGACCGTGTCGCCGTCGGCGAGGAAGTCCTTGGCGGTGGTGGCGAGCAGGGTCGCGCCGTGCGAGATCCCTTCCGTGCCGCCGGATTCCGACAGCACCTCGACGCCGTCGACCTCGCTCAGCTTCGCCAGCCCGTCGGCGAAACCGGCCGCGATGCGCTCGTTGAGCATCGGCTGTGCCGGGATCGCCGCGACGGCCTCGCGCAGCGTGTCCTCCAGGCCGTGGCCCTCGGGCAGGAAAAGCAGCCCCGGTTTGGTGCAGAACTGCCCGGCGCCGAGGGTGAACGAACCCGCGTACGCCTTCGCGATCGCCTCACCACGCGCGTCGATCGCAGACTGGGTGACGACGACGGGGTTGACGCTGCCGAGCTCGCCGTAGAACGGGATCGGCGACGGCCGCGAGGTGGCGATGTCGAAGAGCGCCCGCCCGCCCGGCACCGAACCGGTGAACGACGCCGCCTGGATCCGCGGGTCCTTCAGCGCGGTGACGCCGGTCTGCTGGCCGTAGACGACCGCGAAGATCCCTTCCGGCGCACCGGCCTTGACCAGCGCCTCGCGCAGGACCTCACCGGTGCGGGCGGACAGCTCCGGGTGACCCGAGTGCGCCTTGAGCACGACGGGGCAACCGGCGGCCAGCGCCGACGCGGTGTCCCCGCCCGCGACGCTGAACGCGAACGGGAAGTTGCTGGCGGCGAACACCAGCACCGGTCCGATCGGGGCGAGCAGCCGGCGGATGTCCGGACGCGGTCCCATCGGCCACGCGGCGTCCGCGTGGTCGACGGTGGCGCCGAGGAACGAGCCGTCGGCCAGCACCTCGCCGAAGAGGCGCAGCTGGAACGTCGTGCGCTTCAGCTCGCCCTGCAACCGCGGGGCGGCCGGGAGATGCGTCTCCTGGTTGGCCAGCGCGATCAGCTCGTCGGCGGCCGCGTCGAGGGCGTCCGCCGCGGCGTTCAGCCAGGCGGCGCGCTGGGCTGGGGTCGCGGCCGCCGTCGTGCCTGCCGCATCGGCGGCGGCCGCGAGGATCTGTTCGAGCGTGGCGGGATCCGTTGCCTGGCTCATGATTTCGTGATTCTCCTAGAGTTCTTGCGCGGCGCTGACGGCGGCGATGAGATCCGCCCAGCGCCCCGGGCCGGCGAGGCCGAGGTGGTACAGGTGCAGTTCGGTGGCGCCCGCCTTGCCGAGTTCGAGGGTGTAGGCCTCGATGTCGGGAACCGGGCTCGCGGCCACCGCGGTGATGTAGCTGCCGACGGCGACCTTCTCCGGCAGCTTCGCCCGCGCCGTCGCGACGGCACCCACGCTGGGGTGACCGGGTGCCCAGTTCTGCAGCACCACCGCGTCGACGTCGGCCGGGGCCGACGGCGTCAGCCCCGGCAGCGCGCCGGTGACCCACGGGTCCATCGCGCCGTGCAGCACGATCCGGGGCCCGGACGGGATCTTCGCGAGCACCTCGCGCCGGAGCGCGTCGGTCGCGTTCTGGCGGGTGTCGAGCAGGACCTGCCGCAGGGTGGGCAGGATCTTGTCCTCGGTCGCGCGGAGGTCGCCGCTGTCGATCAGCCGCCGGACCTCGGCCCGCAGCTTGCCCAGCGCCTTCGCCGGGTCCTGACCGGCCGCGGCCCACGCGTCGAGACAGGCGTCGCAGCAGCAGATCGACAGCAGCCGCGCCACCGCGGGCGACCAGACGCCGTCGGTCTTCTCGTGCTGGTGCTGGTGAACGGCGCCGAGCGGACCGCAGGCTTCGAGGATGACCGTGGCGAAATCGAGCCCGGCGAGGCTCTCCGCCGTCACGTTCGCCGCGTACTCGCGCACCGCGGGCTGGCCGGGGCACAGCGCCCACGGGTACCGCTCGCCGAAGCAGTTCCGCACGGTGTAGTCCGGGAACCGGATGCCCAGCTGCGAATTGTGGGTCAGCACGATCCACGCCGCGGCCGGGATCCCCGCCTCGTTCAGCGCCCCGACGGCGTCGCCCGCGCTGTCGCGGCTTTCGACCCAGTCCGGCTCGGCGGGCTTCAGCTCACCCCAGGCCTCGTCGCGCACCGGCCGGTACAGCGCCGCGTGGCGCGCGACGACCGAAGTGCGCTCCGGCGACCAGGGCGTCGCCGCGCGGGCGCTGTGGTACGAAACGGCGACGGCGACCTCGTCGACGCCGAGTTCCCGTACGCGCTCGACGAACCCGGGATCGTCGACGACGTCCCAGGGATAGGCGTATCCGGTGACCTTCACCCCGTCACCACCGTGCTGTGTTCGGTTCGAAGTTTCCGACGAACTTCCGCATATAGGTCACGTCATCCCGTTTGGTCTGTCCACTGCGGACATATTCTTCATGGGCCCGCGCCAGCGCGTCGGGGTCGAGCTCGACCCCCAGCCCCGGCTTGTCGGGCACCGCGACCGCACCGTCGACGAACTCCAGCGCACCCGGGGCGATGACGTCGGCCGTCTTCCACGGCCAGTGGGTGTCGCAGGCGTAGGTCAGGTGCGGCGTCGCCGCGGCCACGTGCACCATAGCGGCCAGGCTGATCCCGAGATGACTGTTCGAATGCATGGAAAGGCCCACGTCGAAGCATTCCGCCGTGATGGAAAGGGCCTGGGTGTCCCGCAGACCACCCCAGTAATGATGGTCCGAAAGTATTACCCCGACCGCCCGCTGCCGGAAGGCGGGCTCGATGTCCGCGAAGCGCACGACGCACATGTTCGTGGCCAGCGGCATGTTCGCCTTCTCCGCGACCCGCGCCATGCCCTCGATACCCGGCGTCGGGTCTTCGAGGTACTCCAGGACACCGTCGAGCTCCTCGGCGACCCGGATCCCGGTTTCGACGGTCCACGCCGCGTTCGGGTCGATGCGGAGCGGGTGGCCCGGGAACGCCTCGGCGAGCGCGCGGATCCCGGCCATCTCCTGCTCGGGGTCGAACGCACCGCCCTTGAGCTTGATGGAGCGGAAGCCGTACTCGTCGACCATCCGCCGTGCCTCACCGACGAGCGCCTCCGGCGTGGTCACCTCGCCCCACGAGTCCTCCTCGGCGCCGAGGTGGGCGCCGAACTTGTAGAACAGGTAGGCGGAGAAGTCGACGGCGTCGCGCGCCTTGCCGCCGAGCAGATCCACCACCGGCCTGCCGAGGTAGTGGCCCTGCGCGTCGAGCGCGGCCACCTCGAACAGCGAGTACACGCTGGCCACGGTCTTGCTGACGGAGAAGCCGCCGGTGAGACCGTGCGCGTCGGCGAAGACGACCTCGCCCAGCGTCGTGGCGACCTTCCGGCGGAGGCCGGGCAGGTCGAACACGTCGTGCCCCTTGAGTTCCGGCAGCACCTTCCGGACCTGCTCCAGGAACGCGAGGTCACCGTAGGACTCGCCGAGGCCGACCACTCCGTCCTCGCAAATCAGCTGGACGACACCGCGTAGCGCGAAGGGCTCGTGCACCCCCATCGCGTTGAGCAGCGGCGGGTCGGCGAAGGCGACCGGGGTCAGGACGACGTCGAGAACCTTCATCTTCAGGCACCGGCCTCGACGGACTTGAGGACGGCGAATCCGTCGTCGACGATCTTCTCCAGGCGGGCGACCTGGTCGGCGGTCGGCTCGACCAGTGGCGGCCGGACCGAGCCGACCTTGTCCCCGCGCAGCCGCGCGGCGGCCTTGACCAGCGACACGGCGAAGCCCTGTCCCTCGTCCCGCAGCGCCACGAGCGGCAGGTAGAACCCGGCGAGCAGCGCCTCCATGACGACGTCGTCCTTCTCCGCGAGCGCGCGGTGGAAGCGGGCCGCGATCTCGGGGGCGAAGCAGTGCACGGCCGAGGAGTAGCGCGCCACGCCGACCGCGGCGTAGGCCCGAGCGGAGACCTCGGCCGTGGGAAGACCGTTGAAGAACAGGAAGTCCCGGGCGCGGTCGGTGTCGACCGAGCGGATCGAGGTGATGATCCGGCTCATCAGCTCGACGTCGCCGAAGCCGTCCTTGAGACCGACCACCGTCGGGATGCCGAGGAGTTCGACGGCGGAGTCCGGGGTGAACACGCCGGTGGAACGGTGGTACACGATCACCGGGATCGAGGAATCCCCGACGGCGTACCGGACGTGGTCGACCAGCCCGGACGGCGGGCCGGTCACCAGGTACGGCGGCAGGAGGAGGACGCCGTCCGCGCCGCCCGCCTCCGCCGCCGCGATCCCGGCACGGGCCGTCGCGGCACCGCCGCCGGCCCCGACCCACACCGGCACCCGTCCGGCGACGACCTCACGAGCCTTGCGCAGGATCGCTGCGTGCTCGTCCGGGGACAGCGAGCTGAATTCGCCCGTACCGCAGGCGACGAACAGCGCGCCGGCCCCGGCGGCCACGTGGCTCTCGACGGTTTCCGCGAACGCGTCGAGGTTGAGTTCCAGCCCCTCGGTGAAGGGGGTCAGGGGGAACGCCAGCAGGCCGTCGAGCTCGATCTTGGTCTGTGCCATGGATTTCTCTTTCGTTCTTATCGGTTGATCCCGGGTTCGGGTCCCGGTCAGGCGGGCACGGTGGTGCCGTCCTGCGACTTGCGGGGGGTGAGGTCGTCGTCGCGGTCGATGGTGTCGATGATCTCGTCGGTGGAGGCCTTGCGCTCGGGCATGAGGTAGCCGAGCCCGATGAACAGCGCCAGTGAGACCAGGATCGGGGTGGACACCGTGACCGCGAGGGTGGCGTTGTAGCCGTAGTAGGCGATCGCGTAGGCGACGAGACCGCCCGCCCACGAGATCAGCGCGGCGCGGGAGCCCGAGCGGCGGAACGCCGGGAGCATGCCGAGCAGCAGCGGTACCGAGATGGGGCCCATCAGCGCCGCGACCCACAGCACCACGATACCGAGCACACCGCCGAGTTTCTCGGCCTGCGTGGCCACCGCCATGGTCAGCACGACGAAGATCACCGTCGAGATCCGTGCGGCGAGCAGCCCCTGCGATTCGGTGAAGCTGCGGGCCTTCTTCCACAGCACCGGCATCATGTCGCGGGTGATGACCGCGGAGATCGCGTTGGCGTCGGAGGACACCATCGCCATGGTGTGCGAGAAGATCCCGGCCAGCACCAGCCCGACCAGCCCCGGCGGGAGGAACGTCGTGGTCATGATCGCGTAGGCGTTGTTGGGGTTGGAGATGTTCGGGATCAGCAGCGGGGCGGCGAACATCGGGAACATCATCACCAGCGGCCACACCAGGTACAGGATCGAGGAGAGCCGCGCGCCGCGACGGGCTTCGTAGGTGTTCGGCGCGGCCATGTAGCGCTGCGCCAGGTTCCACATACCGCCGTTGTACTCCAGCGTCTTCACCAGCACGTAGACGAGCAACACCACGGTGGTGAACTTCGACGTGGTCGGGTTGAGGTGGGCGGGCGGGAGGTCCCCCCACACGGTCCACAGGCCGGAGACGCCGCCGAGCTTGTCCAGCACGACCCACAGCATCACGATCGCCGCGATGGCCTGGATGACGAACTGGCCGAAGTCGGTGAGCGCGTCGGCCCAGAGACCGCCGACGGTGCAGTAGATCAGCGTGATCGAGCCGGTGATGATGATGCCCCAGGTGTAGGGCACGCCCGCGAAGACGTTGAGGATCGTCGCGACCGCGAACCACTTCGCCGCGATGTCGAAGATCTTCAGGAGGCTGCCACTCCAGGCCAGCGCCTGCTGCGTGGGCACGTTGAAGCGCTTCGCCAGGTATTCGAGCGGCGAGGCGACGCCGAGCTTCGAGCGCAGGCGGTTCCACCGCGAGGCGAACAGCCAGCTGCCGATGCCGACGCCGATACCGATGCTGGCCATTCCCCAGAAGTAGACGGTGATGCCGTCCGTGTAGGCGACGCCCGCGTACGCGACGAAGAGGACCGCGCTGTAGCCGGACATGTGGTGGGAGATCCCGGCCAGCCACCACGGCATCTTCCCGCCGGCGGTGAAGAAGTCGCTGACCGTGTTGACCCGGCTGTGCGACCACAGCCCGATCACCACCATCAGCACGAAATACGCGGACACCATGATCCAGTCCAGCAAATGCACCGCTGACTCCTTTCCGCGTTCACGAAGGTCCAGCCCGACCTGTTCACATCCATGAACGGAGTCTGTTATAGTGATTATGTTCATCCATAAGAACGCTGTTCGGGACGCTAATATGGCCAGGGTCACAAGTCAACGGCCGGTTGGAGGAGTGCGGATGCCACAGCAGGAAGCCCCCGCTGTCACGGTGGAGAACGGCGTCTCCGCCGCTCCCGAACCCGCCGGGGTCAAATCCGCCCGGCGGGCGATCGATCTCATCGAGACCTTCGCCGCGAACGACGTGTGGCTCTCCCTGTCGGATCTCCACGCCCGGACCGGTTTCCCCAGGTCGAGCCTGCACGGCCTGCTCCGCACACTGCTCGAAGCGGGCTGGCTGGAAGTCGACACCAACACCGCCCGCTACCGGCTCGGCGTCCGCGCGCTGATCTGCGGCACGGCATACCTGGACCGCGACCCGGTCGTCCCGTACGCGACCGAGGCGCTGGAGCGGATCCGGGAGAAGACCGGCTTCACCGCGCACTTCGCGCGCCGCGAGGGCACCGACGTCGTCTACCTGGAGACACGCGAGTCACGGCACTCGACGCATCTGGTGTCCCGCGTCGGCCGCACGCTGCCCACTCACGCGACCGCGCTGGGGAAGGCCTTGCTCGCCGAACTGACGCACGACGAGATCGACGGGCTCCTGACCGGAGAGCTGTCGGCGCTGACCCCGAACACCATCACCTCGGCCGAAGCGCTGCACGCCGAATGCGCGAAGACCCGCGAACGCGGCTATGCGGCGGAAATCGAGGAAGGCAGCCTCGGCGTCCGGTGCGTCGCGGCCGTGATCCCGTACCGCATCCCCGGCACGGACGCGATCAGCTGCTCCATGCCGGTCACCGAAGTCACCGACGCCGACGCCCAGCGCGTCGGCGAGCTCCTCGCCGAAATCACCGCGGAGCTCGGCCAGCAACTGCGCCGCGCCGGCATCCGCTGATCGTCTCGCACTTTCCTTAACTGACAAGGGGTTCACATGGCAGACCAGCGCGTCCTGATCACCGGCTCGGCGGGCATCGTCGGCACCCTGATGCGGTCGAGGCTGCGCCGTTCCGGCCGAGTGCTGCGGCTGCTCGACCTCGCCGCGCAGCCCGAGGCCGCAGGCGGCGAGGACGTCGAGCTGATCACCGCGTCGGTGACCGACCCGGAGGCGATGGCGAAGGCCTGCGCGGGCGTCGACGCGGTGATCCACCTCGGGGGGCACAGCCGCGAGAACTCGTGGGAAGCCACACTCGACGTCAACATCAACGGCACCCACACCGTCCTCGAAGCCGCGCGGGCGGCCGGCGTGCCGCGCGTGATCCTGGCCTCCAGCAACCATTCCGTCGGTTTCCGCCGCAACGACGAAGCGGGCGAGAACGGTCTCCCCGCCGATTCCACGCCCAGGCCCGACACCTACTACGGCGTCAGCAAGGCGGCCATCGAAGCGCTCGGCAGCCTGTACCACTCGCGGTTCGGCATGGACGTGATCGTCATCCGGATCGGCTCGTGCTTCGAAAGCCCGATCGTCCTCGGCCCGCGCGGGCTGACGACCTGGCTCTCCCCCGACGACGGCGCCCGCCTGTTCGAAGCCTGCCTGAGCTACCCCTCCCCCGGCTACCGGCTGATCTGGGGCGTCTCCGACAACACGCGCCGGAACTACTCGCTCGCCGAAGCCGAGGAGCTGGGCTACAAGTCGCTCGACAACGCGGAAACCTACGCCGACCAGCTGGCGGACCTGCCCGCTCCGACCGGGGTCGCGGCGGAGTACGTCGGCGGGCCGTTCTGCACCGCGCCGCTGGGAGCTCACAACCCGCTCTGACGAGCTTCCGGTGCCCCGAATGTGGCATTGGGGACATTGAGTGTCCCCAATGCCACATTCGGGGCGCCAGCCGGCGGAGAAGGAGTGGCCCGCGCGGTCAGCACACCGACACCCGCGGAGACCACCAGCAGCACCCCGAATCCCCATGGCGGCAATAGGGTCGTCCCGTCGGGATGGGTGCTCACCACGAGCCAAGTCGAGGCGGCGGCCGCGACAGCCACGCACCAGCCCCGCCACGCGACCGCCGCCCCGAGCGCCAACGGCCAGGTGAAGTACCAGGGGAACGCCACCGGCGTCAGCAGCGCCGCCGCCAGCAACGCCACCGCCGCGCCGCGGACCGCCGCACCGCCACCCGCCCGCGAACGCCACCACAGCCACGTCACCAGAACGGCGAGGACGGCCCAGCCCGCGATCCGGCACACCGCGACGGCGTCCGCGAAACCGGGCAGCGCCGCCCGCATGATCTTCCCGAGTGCGGTCGGGATCGACAGCCAGGGTTCCAGCCACGAATTCCCGCTCAGCGCACGGATCCAGCCGAGGTCGACCCCGGCGGCGACAGTACAGAGGCCGAACGTACAGACCACAATGGACACTGCCGTCACCAAGGCGCGGAAGAAGCCACGCCCACCTGACCGCCGTGCCCACACCCACACCAGGAACGGCAATGCCACGGCCGCGGGGATCTTCACCGCGGCGGCCAGCGCGACCAAGGCGAACCCGGTCCAAGGCGCCCGGGTGAGCACGAGCGCCGTACCGGCCGCGAGCAGTCCGACCATCAGCAAATCGTTGTGCCCGCCGGAAACCACGCAGAGCACCATCAGCGGATTCGCCACCGTCAGCCACAACGCTCGTTCCGGCCGGGCACCGAGAAACCGGCACAGGACGGGCAACGCGCCACAGAGCAAGGCCAGACCGGCGACCATCGCCAGTCGGGTCAAGAAAGCGCTGAGCACCAGGTTCTCACCGGTGACGGTGAGCACGCTCTTCACGATCAGGATGTGCAACGGCCCGTACGGCGAAGAGATGAACGACCAGCCGCCCGCGGCGTTGCCGGCGATCGGACCGGGAACGTCGGCGGGAACGTGCGTGTACGGGTCGAGGCCGGCGTGCGCCACCGCGCCCTGCGCGAGATAGGTGTACAGATCGGTGCTGAACAATGGTGGCGCGCACAGCAGCGGGACGCACCACAGCCAGGCCGCCCGCACGACCTCGCGTGCGCTCGCCGACCGTCCTAACCGGACCCAAGCAGCCAGCATCAGGACGAGGCCGAGGTACAGCACAGCGGTGGCGAGCATCCGGCCGTTCCCGGACAGCGCGGGACCGTTCCGCAGTGTCGCCCCTGCCCCGAACGCGCCGAGCGAGACCAAAACGGACCCGCCCAGTCCCACGGCCGCGCTCTTTCCGATGAAGATCATGCGACAGGTCTAGGCGGTGGGTGCTCCAGGGCCGTTAAGATCGACTTTTATCGGCTCTTTATCCGTCCGGCGTTCTACTGGGCACGTGGGGAATGGTTGATGCGGGTACTCGTGGCCGAAGACGAGCGGATGCTGGCGGACTCCATCACCGAAGGCCTGCGGCACCTCGGGATGGCGGTGGACGTCTGCTACGACGGCGACGCGGCACTCGAACGCGTCGTGGTCAACCGGTACGACGTCGTACTGCTCGATCGCGACCTCCCGCTGGTGCACGGCGACGAGGTCTGCCGGAGGATCGCCGAAGGTGACGGCGAAACCCGTGTCCTGATGCTCACGGCCGCGGCGGGAATCCGGGATCGCGTCGACGGGCTCGGCCTCGGGGCGGACGACTACCTCACCAAGCCGTTCGCCTTCGCCGAACTCGTCGCCCGGGTGCACGCGCTGGCCAGGAGAGCCCGTCCGGCGCTGCCGCCGGTGCTCGACCGGGCCGGGGTGGAACTGGACCCGGCGAAACGGTTCGCGTCACGGGACGGGCGGCCGTTGCCGTTGTCTCCCAAGGAGTTCGCCGTCCTGGAAGTGTTGCTGCGGGCCGAAGGACGGGCCGTCAGCGCGGAAGAGCTACTGGAGAAGGCATGGGACGAGCACGCCGACCCGTTCACGAACACGGTCCGGGTCACGGTGATGACGTTGCGGAAGAAACTCGGGGCGCCGCGGGTGATCCACACCGTGCCCGGCGCGGGCTATCGGCTGGGTACCTGAGGCGGTCGCGGGCGTCGGTGCGCGGCCGGATCGAGCTGGTCCTCCTCGGCGCGTTCATCGCTCTTCTGCTGCTGCTCTACCCGCTCGGCAAGTCGGCGGGCATGGTGTTCGGGACCTTCGTGGACCGCGACTTCTGCCCGCGGGGCACCGGCTGCGCCGACACGGCGGGCGGGCTCTGGTGGACTCTGCCGCTCATCGCTACGGCCGTGCTCGTGATCTTGATCAGGCGCCCGGTGGCGTCGTGGGCGGTACGGCCGTTGCCCGATCTCACCGCGACCATCGAGCAGCTGGGGCCGCAGAACCTCGGTCAGCGCATGCGGCTCGAGCAGACCGACGGCGAAATGCGGGAGCTGGCCGTCGCGGTGAACAGCATGCTCGACCGGGTCGCGGTCGGTTTCGAGGGGCAGCGCCGGTTCGCGGCGAACGCGTCGCACGAGCTGCGTACGCCGCTCGCGGTGCAGCGGACGCTCGCCGAAGTCGCGATGGTCACCGGTGGCGGCGAAGAGGTCCATCGGCTGGCGGCCCAGCTGCTCGTGGTCAACGACCGCAACGAGCGGCTGATCGAAGGGCTGCTCGTGCTGGCGGAGGCCGACCGGGGACTGCCCGGCACGATCCCGGTGCGCCTGGACGAACTGGTGGATTCGGTGCTCGCGAAGTTCGACGAGCGACTGGCCGGGCACGAACTCACCGTGCGCCGGGAAATCGCCGAGCGGACCGTGCCCGGCGACCCGCTCCTGCTGGAACGGCTGATCGCCAATCTGGTCCACAACGCGATCAAGTACAACCAGCCGCACGGCTGGATCGAACTGATCGTCGGCGACGAACCCGCGCTGAGCGTGCACAACTCCGGCGAGCGCGTGCCCGCCGAATCGGTCGACACGCTGTTCCAGCCGTTCCGCCGCCTCACCGCCGATCGCACGAACCACCGCGACGGAGCCGGACTCGGACTGTCCATCGTGCGCTCGATCGCTCTCGCGCACCACGGCCGGGTATCCGCCGTACCCGGTGAGGACGGCGGTCTGCGGGTCGACGTGTCCCTGCCCTGATCGCTAGCCAGACTTCCCGGTGGTGTCCGAAGCGGCCAGGGATTTGGCGGTGAGCTGCGTTTCGATCCGCCGGAGAATCGAGGTCACGGCCTCGATCTCGTCCGGGTCGGACACGATGCCGTCGAGCAGCCCGCTCCAGATCTCGCGGAGCTGCCGCAGGTTCTCGTGCGCGCGGGCGGTGGGATAGAGCCGGATCCGCCGGGCGTCGTCCTGGTCGGTTTCGCGGTGCACGAGGCCTTTCTTCTCCAGCCCGCGCACCGCCCTGCTGAAGTTGCTGGAGATCAACTGGGTGGCCTCGGCCGCGGCGCGGGCCGACGTGCCGGGGTTCCGGTCGATGAACCGCATCACGGCGCTTTCCAGCGGCGTCCAGGAGTCGGACGCGAACTCTCTGTTCGCGAATTCCTTGGAGGCGTGGATCTGACGGCCCACCGCCAGGATCAGGTCGGCAAGTTCGAACAGCCGTGACGTTTGCTCATCGTCCACCAAGCAATGGTACATTTGCTGTCAGTTGATAGCTATCATCTGATAGGAGTATCGGTGGACACATCGGTGGACACGCAGTCCCGCGGCACCATCCCGGTCCCCTTGCTGCTCGTGCTCGCCCTGCTGGCCAGCGTCGCCCCGTTCGGCATCGACCTCTACCTGGCGGCGTTCCCGCGGATGGCCGTCGACCTGGAGACCAGCGACACGGCGATCCAGCTGACCCTCACGACGTTCCTGCTCGGACTCGCGGCCGGGCAGCTGATCTTCGGCCCCGTGTCCGATCGATGGGGCAGGCGCGGACCGCTGCTCACCGGTTCGGCGGTGTTCATCGCCGCGAGCCTGCTCGCCGCGTTCGCGCCCACGATCTCCGTTCTGCTGGCCGCGCGGCTCCTGCAAGGACTGAGCGCCGCGGCGGGCATGGTCATCGGCCGCGCGGTCATCGCCGACCTGGCCACCGGCCGGGCCGCCGCCCGCGCGTTCAGCTTGATGATGATCGTCGGCGGGGTGGCGCCGGTGGTCGCACCGCTACTGGGCAGCCTGCTGGTCGACGCGATCCACTGGCGCGGAATTCTCGGCGTCCTGGTCGGACTGGCCGTCGCCATGCTCGCCGGATCCGCCGTGATGGTGCGGGAAAGCCTGCCCCGGGAACGGAGGGGCACCTCCGGCAATGGCGGGTTCCGGGCACTTCGGAGCCGCGCGTACCTGTCCCCCACGCTCACGCTCGTCTTCTCGTTCGGCGTGCTGATGGCCTACATCTCCGCGTCGCCTTTCCTGTACCAGTCGGTCATCGGGATGAGCGCCGTCGGCTACGGCCTGATGTTCGCGCTCAACGCGCTCGGCCTGGTGCTGAGCAGCGCGGCGGCGTCACGGCTGCTGCACCGCGCCGAACCGCGCCGCGTGCTCACCGGCGGTGTCCTCTGGCTCGTCGCCGCCTCGGCCGTGTTGCTCGCCATGGCGTTGCTGCCGATCAGCGTCGCTTTGCTGCCGGTGCCGATCTTCTTCGCGGTCTCGGCGCTGGGTTTCATCCTCGGGCCCGCCACGGCGATCGCCCTGGACGCGGTCCCCGGAGCCGCCGGAACCGGTTCGGCCGTCCTCGGCGCGACACAGTTCGGGCTCGCGGCCGTCGTCTCGCCGCTCGTCAGCGTGGGCGACGGGCATTCCGCGGTGCCGATGGCGATCACCATCGCCGTACTCGCCGTCATCGCGGCGATCCCCTGCTTGAACGCGACGGAAAAGGTGAGGAAATGACGCTCATCGCGATCGAAGAACACTGGATCCTGCCGGAGCTGACCGACGCCCTCAACGGTCTTCCGCCTGAAGCCCGCGACGAAAGCCTCGCCTTCAACGATCTCGGGGACCACCAGGAACGGCTACGGGACTTGGGCGCGGGCCGGATCGCGACCATGGACGCACAGGGCATCGACGTCTCGATCCTTGCCCTGACACCACCGGGAACCCAGTCGCTACCCGCCGAAGAAGCGCTGCGCCTGAGCCGAACCGCGAACGACGTCGCCGCCGCGGCCGTCGCCGCCCACCCGACGCGCTTCCGCTCCCTCTCCACGTTGCCGATGTCGGCGCCGAGTGAAGTCGCCGGCGAACTCGAGCGAGCCGCCGATCTCGGGCACGTGGGCACCATGGTCTATGGCCGGTCGGGCGACCGTTTCCTCGATGACCCCGCCTACGACGACTTCTTCGCCACGGCGGCGGCCCTTCGCCAGCCTGTCTTCCTGCATCCCCAGCTGCCCTCGGCCGCCGTCCGCGACGCGTCGTACCGCGGCTTCGACCCCATGTCCGACCTCGCGCTCGCCACTTTCGGCTGGGGCTGGCACCTCGACGCCGCGACGGCGGCGCTGCGGCTGATCCTGCGGGGCACCTTCGACCGGCATCCGGACTTGCAGGTCGTGCTCGGTCATTGGGGCGAGATGCTGCTGTTCTGGCTGGACCGGGCGGACAGCCTGTCCCGTGTCGGCGGCTTGCGGCGGCCGGTCTCGGACTACCTGCGGACGAACTTCTTCATCACCACGTCCGGCATGTTCAACCCGGCGCTGCTGCGGCACGCCCTGTCGGTGACTTCGACCGACAGGCTGCTCTTCTCGACCGACTATCCTTTTCAGCAGCCGACGCGGGAGGAGATCGACGCCTTCCTCGGTGAACTTCCGTCCGATGTGGACCGTCGGAAGTTCTCTTCGGGCAACGCTTCGGCCTTGTTCGGCATCTGACGGCCGGTCAGGTTCGCACGAATGTGTCAGCCAAGGCGAAAGCCGGCCGAGTCCGCACGCTCATCCGGCCGCGGCCGCCTTCCGCGTGGTAGTCCACCTCGAGGACGGGCCCGGACCTGTGGTCGTCGATCGTCACAAGGCTCACCTGTTCGCGGTAGACGTCGACAATGACGTCCGACGCCCGCGAATACTGGACGCGGACGCTCCACGCGGTCAGGTCCCAGGTGACGTGGAGTTCTTCGGACTCGGAGAGGGGAAGTCGCACCTCCCGCACCAGATGATCACCTGACACCGCCTCGGTGTGCGGGAGAACGCCGAACGCGGAGAGCCACACCTCGTCTTCGGCGACCACGAACTCCATGTCTTCAGCCTATCGCTCAGCCTCGCGAGGGGCTGCGTGGAGCGACGCTATGAACGGTCCGTTCATAGCAGCCGGCTCAGCCGATCGCCACCGACTGGAACGTCACCGGGATCCGCGGCGCCCCCGTCCCGTCCCCGACGCCCTGGGACTCGTCCACCCCGCCCCGCGCGACCTTGTCCAGCACCTGGAGACCCGCGTCCGAGATACTTCCGAACACCGTGTACTCCGGCGGCAGTTCCGCGTCACCGAAAACCATGAAGAACTGGCTGCCGCCCGAGTTCGGCGCCTGGGTCTTGGCCATGGCGAGGATCCCGCGGCCGTACTTGATCTCCGGGAAAAGCTCGTCCGGGACCGTGTATCCCGGCCCGCCCGTGCCGGTGCCCGCCGGGTCGCCGCACTGGAGCATCTGCAACCCCGACGTCGCGAGCCGGTGGCACGGGGTGCTGTCGTAGTACCCCTGCCGCGCCAGCGACAGGAAGTTCGCCACGGTGCACGGCGCGAGCGCGCTGTCCAGGGTCAGCCCGATGTCGCCGACGGTCGTCTTGATCGTGACCGCCGTCGTGCCGGACGCCGGGGTCGGCCCCGACGCAGGCGGAGTCGCCTTCTTCGGCACCTCGCCGCGGGTACTCGCCGGGTACGCGCATTCGCTCGGATCCGCCAGCGGCGTGGTGCGCTTCGGTACCGGAACCCGGTCCGCGGGGATCCGCACCGAGCTCGACGGGGCAGTTTCCGGCATGCTCGACGTCGGAGCCGATGACGAAGACGGCGACGCCACCGCGCCATCGCTCTTCGAGTCCGACAGGAAGAATCCCGGCGTCACGAAACCGGTGATCGCCACGACGGCGACCACCACGACCAGCCCCAGCACCCCCAGGCCGACCCAGAGTCCCGTCTTGTTCGACGGCGGCGGCTGCGGCGGGCCGTACCAGCCCTGCTGCTGCGGATAGGACTGCGGATACGGCTGCTGGTAGGGCTGCCCCTGCGGAGTCCCGGAACCGGGCACCTGACCTTCGGGTTCGCCCGGCTGCGGCGGCTGGGACATCTGCGCTCCTGTCATCCAAAGGAAGTACAGGGGCTACTCTCGCGTATCACCACGGACGAGTCACGGCATCCCCCACGGCGTGGCGTCCCCATTGGCAGGAACAGGCCGGATCTCGAGGTCGGGCCGGTCGCCCGCGCGGTGCACGACGGCCTCTTCGCCACGGCGCAGGTCGATCCGGACGTCGCCGTTCGGCAGCCGCCGCCAGCGTTTCGGCCTTCCCCACCGATCGCGGACGGTCAGCTCGCCGTCGAGGTCCGTCCGCAGCACACAAGGCGCCCCCGCCTCGCTGGCGACCTTGACCCAGCGCGTCTTTCCCCCCTGCCGTGAGGCGCTGAGCAGGAACGCGCCCTGCGTCCGGAAGTCGCGCAGCGCGGCGTCCGCCCACTTGGCGGGCACGGCCGGGAACAGCCGGATGACGCCGCCCCAGCTCTGGACGAGCATGTCGTGCAGCGACTGGGCCGCCGAGAGCGGCGTCTCGATGACCGGACCGGATTCCTTGTACATCGTGTTCGGTTGGATGTAGCGCCGCTGCAACTCCCCGAGGTAGAACTCCGCCTTCTCGCCACGCAGCATCTGCGCCGACATCGACGCGGCACCGGTGAACGTGTAGCCCTGCAGCGCGCCCTCGAAGCCCACCCAGTGGTCGAGCGAGGTTTCGATGATCCGCCGGTGTTCCGGCCGCTCCCAGGTGATCTCGTACAGCGGGTAGATCTGGAGCAGATGCGAATAGTGCCGATGCGACTTCGCGAACGGCACACCGGCGCCGATCATGTAACCGTCGGCGTCGACCGGATACGGGACCAGCGTGGCCAAGACCTCCCGCCACCGCCGTGCCAGCGGGTCTTCGATCCGCAGTTCGGCGGCCGACTCCAGCAGTGTCTTGCAGCCCCAGCGGATCAGCGCGAGGTCGTAGGTGCAGTCGGGCGCGTTGACGCCGTACTCCGGAGAGAAAGTCGACGGCAGGTGCAGTTTCCCGTCGGAGCCGGGGACGAGGAAGTGCAGGTAGTAGTTGATCGCCTTGCGCAGCAACGGGAACAGCGTGTCCCGCAGCAGCCGCCCGTCCATCGTGTGCCGGTAGGACAACCAGACGTTGTGCAGCGCCCAGGTGAGATTGCCGACTTCCGGCGTCGGCGTCTCCTTGCCGGGGATTCCGACCGGGAAACCGGAGTTCGTCCCGGCCGCGCCGTTGAGCAGGGTCATGTCGGTCGTGCGCGGGATTCCCGCGGAATCGTGCTGGTACGGCTCGGCGACCTGGTTCGACAGGTTCGCGCGGTACCTGCCGAGCGCGTGACTGACAGCGTCCAGCTCCAGGTGGTTCGAGCCGTGGATGAGCCAGTACTCCAGCTGGACATTGAGGTTCCACCACGTCGCCGGCCATGGAGTCGGTTCGAGCCACGGCCCGCAGGTCGCCATCACGGGTGCTTCCGCGCGGGCGGCCGAGGCGACTTTGTACAGCTGGATCCAGTGGAAACCCTGGAGCCGGGTGTCCGGAATGGACAGAAAGCTTCGCCGATAGTAGTCGTGCCACCAACGGCGATGTTCGATCGCGAGGACGTCGAACGACCCGGCACGCCGGACGGTCTTCAGCGCCTCTCGCGCGGCCGTCTTCCTCGGGTGAGACCAGGCCACGGACGTGTACAGCGTCCGTTTCGATCCCCTGACGACCTCGCGCCACGCCGTGACGTGCTCGCCGCCCGCCAGCAGGCTCTGCACGGAAAGCCTGCTGTCACCACTGTTTTCCAGTGTCGCGGGCGGGTTGGCGACGTAGCCGGCGGGCGGCGGCTTCCCGAACTTCGGGTCCGTTCTCGGGCTCACCGCCTCGGCCGGATGGAAGACCCAGCCGAAGCCGCGTTCGCCCTCGGTCGGCTCGATCTCGACGGCCAGCAGCGACTGTCCCGTGTGGATGATCGCGCGTACCGAGAGACTGCCCGCGGCCGTGGTGATCATGCCCCGGAGTTCGGCGTTCCAGAGATCCATCCGCCAGTCGATCCCGGTGATTGCGCCGACCGGTTCGAGGGTGAAATGGCCGATCGGCAAGCGCGCGAGCCCGAACAGGGAACCGAATTCGGGCCGATGATCCTGAACCTCGCTGTGCTGGACGTTGAACCGGACGGCGTTCCTGCCCGGTTCGGCGTAGATGCCCGAGCCGAGGAAACCGTTGCCGAGGAAGGGACCTTCAAACCAGGTCTTCGGCATCTTCCGCCACACCAGGTCCGCGGAGGCGAGAAAGCCCGGCCAGTCGAGGCCGCTGTCGATCTCCGCCGCCGAGGCGGACGGCGCGAACCCGGCCGCCGCCACGCCCGCCAGCGCGCCGCCGAGCATCGTCCTGCGCGTGATGTCCGTCATCGGACCTCCTGGCCGAGTCCCCATGCCGGAGTTCCGCGATCGCCGGGCACGTCGCGCGGCCCCAGGTCCGGACGCGCACCGCGCCGCGAGACGACGGCCGTCCCGCCGCGGCCGAGCGGAATCGAGATCGTGCCCGGCCCTTCGGCCCGCCAAGGAAGCCTTCGCCCGCAGCCGTCACGAACGTCGATGTCACCCGGGATCCCGTGTTGAAGCGTGAGCGGCTCCCCCGCTTCGCTACGGATACGGATCCATTCGGTCACACCGTTCCTGCGGGACGCGTCCACGAGGAAGGCACCTTCCGCGCGCAAGCTTTCGAAGGACGCGTCCGGCCATGTCGCCGAAACCGACGGGAAGACCTTGAGGACACCGTGATCACCCTGAAGGAGCATGTCCACAATGGACTGCGCGGCGGTGATAGGACTCTCGATCGCGAGGTTCGCGCCTTCGCGGTACATCGTGTTCGGCGTGAGCTGAGTGTCGGCCACGACCGTCCCATCGAGGAAGATCTTCAGGTAACGCAACGCTTCCTCGGGCGCGTCCATCACGGAACTCATCGACGACGCGGCCGCGAAGCTGTAGCCGTGCCATTTGTCCTCGGCACTCGACCAGTGCGCGAAAGTACGGCGCATGACGTCCCGGTCGCCGGGACGATCCCAGAGCTTCTCGCGCAGCGGATAGAGCCAGAGCAGATGCGAGAAGTGCCGGTGTGATTCGGCCAGCGGGACACCGTCGCCGATCAGCACACCCTGAACGGGATCCTGGTGGTATGGCACCAGTTTCTCGCCGATCTCGCGCCACGCGGGCACTCTCGGGTCGTCGATGCGCAGCTTGGCCGCGGATTCGACGAGGATGCGCGCGGCCCAGCGGATGAGCGACAGGTCGTACGTGCAGTCGGCCGCGTCCGCGTACTCGGGCGACCTTGTCATCGGCAAGTGCAGCCGCCCGTCCGGTCCGGCGGCGAGGAAGTGGCGGTAGTAGTTGAGCGCCTTGGCGAGCGTCGGATACAGGACGTCGCGCAGGACGCGGACGTCCATGCTGTGCCGGTACGCGAGCCAGACGTTGTGCAGGCCCCAGATCAGGTTGCCGGTCTGGTCGTTCTTCGTGGCCGGGCCGGGAATCCCGACCGCGCGGGTGCCGCCGGGCCGCAGCCGCCAGTCACCCGGATGCGAAAGGGCGTACGTGTCGCCGTCCCGATAGCCGGGAGGAACCGAGAGTTCGAGGTTGGCGTGGTCGCGGCGGAAGGTCGCCGTGACGGCGTCGAGTTCGGGATGGTTGCTGCTGTTGACGATCGGGTACGTGACCTGGACGTTGAGGTTCCACCACACCGCCGTCCAGCTGTTGCCGACCTCGGGGAACCACGGCCCCCATTCGGCGACGACCGGGCCGCCGCTGCGGGTGGCGCAAGCGGTCTTGTACAGCTGGATCCAGTAGAACCGCTGGATCCGCTTGTCCGGAATGGACACGAAACTGCGCCGGTAGAAGGCGTTCCACCAGCGCCGATGGCCGGCGACGAGCCTGTCCGGGTTCGTCGCCGACGCCCGGTGGACCCTGCTGATCGCTTCGGCGGTGTGAGTCGGTTCGGGAAACCCGTACGCGACCGTCGCCGCCAGAAGCCGCCGCGTGCCGATGGTCCGCTCACGCCACGCTGTCGCGTACCCGCCGCCCGCGTGCAGCGGCTGCTCGCAGTACTGGACCGCGCCCGCACTGGCGAACTTCGGATCGGGATTGGCCGTGTACTCGGGCGGTTTGCGGATCGTCCTTGTCGTCGCCGACTTGAGCGGCGTGAACCCCCAGCCCGCCGCCGCGTCCCCCGTGAGCGAGACGAGGAGGAGATCCTGGTCGTTGTGGACCAGTGCGGAGAACCGCACCGTCCCCTGGGTGGTCGTGATCGTGCCGCCGAGTTCGGCGTTGTACAGGTCGAGCCGCCAGTCCACCGCCGTGATCGCGCCCGCGAAGGTGAGGGTGAGGTAGCCGATCGGGAGCCGCGAGTACCCGATACCGGCTTCCCACTGTCCCCGCTGGTCCTGGACCCGGGAGTGACTGAGCATCACCTTGAGGACGTTCGGCTGCGCGCCCGCGTAGAACTGGACGCCGAGGAAGCCGTTGGCGAGGAACGGCCCCTCCTGCCAGCCCTTCGGCATGCGCTTCCAGACCATGTGCGCGTCGTCGACCACACTGCGGTGGACGTCCCCGGACGCCTGCGCCGGCGTGGCCCCTTGGGCCCACAAACCACCCAGCGCGGCGGTCCCCGCGGCAGCCTTCAGCATCGATCGCCTGGACAGCCCGCCCATGGGTCGCCTCCAGATTCATACTACGTTTACCGTAGATCAAGCCCTGGCGACCGGCATGTTTCCAGAAATAGACCAGCTTTGGCCAGCCTGCTCACCCGTAAAGCGGCAGATACATCCGACCTATCGGTCAGCGAGCAAGGTAGGCCCGGGTGGCTTCAGGCGATGCGTGACCGAGCAACTCGGCGGCTTCGTCGAGGTCGACCCCAGCTCGGAGAAGGTTGACGGCGTACGTCTTGCGCAGGGTCCGAGCGGAGACTCCCGGAAGTCCGATCATGATCGCGAAAGTGGTCACGAGGCCGTTGACCGACGCGGGTGGCACGCGACAGCCGAAGACGGTGACGAAGAACGCCGGATTCTCGGCGGCACCGGGCCGCTCGGCACGCACGCGAAGATAAGAGTCCAGCAACGGGCGAAGCTCGACCGGAAGCGGAACGGTCCGTCGCCGCCTTCCGCGCACGGTGACCGCCTCGGCGGACACGTCCCGCAACTCCAGCGCGGAAACCTCGCTCACACGAAGACCGGTGTGGCACATCAGGTGGATGAGCGCGGCCTTCCTGGCCGACAAGAGGTGAACCGCGGAAGTCAGCAGCCCGCGCAGCTCGTCGTCGTCGAGCGGCGACAGGGTTCCGGCCTCGAATTCCGTTCGCTCGCTCTTCATGGCCAGCTTGCCCTGGACGAGCGTGCCGAGCGTGGCACCCGGCCATTTCCGCCACCGATGGGGCGGGGTCTTGAGCAGGCGTTCCTCGGCGACCGCCGCGCTGTCGACGGCCACCGAGCCGAGCGCACCGTTGAGCACCTGCTGCTCACGATGCCGGTTCGCCCGGTTCACGCGCCGCTTGTGGCGCGGGATGTTCTTGCGTGAGGACTTGTCGTTCTCACCGTGCCGCTCACGACGATCCTTGGCGTAGCTCAGCCGCTTCTTCTCTTGCGGACTCTTCCTTCTCATCGCCCCTCCCCGGTGTGTCACCGGAAGATAGCGAGACATCTCGGCCGTGGACCACCGATTTACCCAACACCCAGCCGAGCCCCGGCGGCGTTGTACGCGGCCACGAGTTCAGCGGCGACCCGCTTCGGTTCCGTGCGCAATCGGCTGGGCAGTGTCTGGAGCACCGCGATCCCGGCGGCGGTGTACCTGCCGTTCCGCGCCAGAGTCGCGGCGTACTGCTGCTTACCGAAATGGAAGTCGTACGAGTCGATCTCCCACGCGAGGAGGACCTTCCGGAAGTAGCCATCCGGTGTACCGATGTACTCGCCGTTCTCTGTCCGCAGGGGCCGGTTCCAACTCGGTTCGGGCAAGCCCGAGAGCCGCCACACGTTCATCGCGTCGATCTCCGCGACCGACCGTGCTCCTCGCAGGACGTCACCCAGAACCTCGCGAGAAAGCGCACTGCCTCGGCTACTGCCTGCTTCGAGTTCCTGGATGAGGTCCTCGGGATTCAGCCCGCCGCGCTGAACCGCTTCGGTCAGCAACGCCCTAATCGGATCCAGTGTGGTGAAGCGGCGACACTCGTCGAGGGCCGCCCGGACGAGCGGAGCCATGGCCACTCCGTCCACGGTGACCGGCCGGGGCATCCGTGTGGTCCGCTCCACGAGCACGTATCCGGCGCTGCTGACCTGACAACCGGCGGGCACCAGCAGATGAATCCGGTCGGCCGTGGTCTTCGGCCCCCGCAACCCTTGCCGACGGCAGGCTTCAATTCCGGTGACGATCGCCTCCGAACCGCCGTAGAGCAGGGCGCCTTCGACCGCTTGTCCGCGAGTCGGCTGTCCTGAGGAGAGCAGCACCACTCCGGGCAACAACCGCTGCCAGGGCTGCCCCGGCCGACAGCGCCGATAGCAGGTCCTCTTCGGGACACCGACTTCGACGAGCCGCGCAACGGTGATCACCCCATCGCGGCTCAGCTTGTAAAGGGCCTCATGATCGCGAGCCCACTCGCCAGTTCGCACCCTAAGATCATCGGCGGCTGCACCCAGCAGCCGCCAGCCCTTTCCGCGCCGCCTGTGGACAACTCGCCACATCAGCCCCACTGTGGACAACTCAGACGTGCCCCCAATGTGGCATTGGGGACGTTGAGCGTCCCCAATGC
>NZ_JBHXJK010000037.1:0-72199 GCF_042723255.1 Amycolatopsis thailandensis | reverse complement strand
CGCCGCGTGTTTGTCCCCCCACACCCCTTGTTCGCCCCTGTCCCCGCCCCTACCGGCCCCCCCCCCACACCTGCGAAGCAGCGCGCGAACACGCACCTCAGCCGAGCAGTTCCGCGAGGCGGTGCCGAGGCAGGTCGATCAACCGTGCGTCCGTCAGGTCCGAAGGGACGTCCAGCGAGACGTTCGCCAGCCGTGCGTGCGCCCGCGTCAGCAGTTCTTCCTGGTGCTCGACGGCGTCCGCGACGACGACGGCGTGCCGGTTGTCCGGGGTGCTCCGCAGCAGCCGCAGCTTGTACTTCGCCCCGACCAGCCGGTTGAGCGCGCCCTGCGCCTCGGCGTTCGTCAGGTCGGGGTGCGAATTCGGCACCAGCAGCGCCAGCCGCCGCGCGTTGGTGCCGAGCAGGGTCCGCAGCAGCCACGGGCCGGGGTCCGCCGAAAGGTCCATCGCGACCGCGTCGCCTTCCGGTCCGGAAACGGACCAGTCGACCGGCCGCGACTCCAGCGCCAGCCCGCCCTCGGTGGCGATCTCGTGCAGCTTGTCCAGCAGAGAGGGTTTGGCCCCGCCGGTGGACTCCACCGACTGCGGTCCGTGCGTGTAGATCGCGGCCTTCCCTTTGCCGCCGCGGTTCTTCTTCGACTTCGCGGTCGGCTGGCAGACGTAGAGGTCCGCCGCGCTCCCGATCGCCTGCGCGCCGAAGTACCGGTTGAAGTCCGGCAGGATCGCTTCGAAGGTCAGCCCGAGCGTCGCGAGCGCCCGCTGCACCTGTGCGCCCAAAGCGGGATGCCGGGGGCTGTAGCCGTAAGCGAGCAGCAGTCGCCCGTCCGAGGGTTCGGCGAGCGCCTGGACCCCGCGTGCGGCGAACAGGCCCATCCCTTCGGGGGTGTAAGGCGGATCACTGAACACGAGGTCCATCCGCCCGGCCACGGTGGGTGGCAGCCCGACCCGCAGGTCCGTGTGCAGGGTGCGGATGGACCGCTCGCTGAGTTCGTCGATGTAGGCCAGCACGCGATCGTCGAGATCGACGACGGTGAGGTCCGCGTCGGGCCGCAACGCGCGCACGGCCAGCGATGTGAGGTCGTGGTCGCCGAGGAACAGCAGCTTCGCCGTGTCGAGGTCGTAGCGCTCGTCCAGCCACAGCGCCCGGTCGAGCACGGTCCGCGGCGTCGCCTGCACGTGGTCGAGCGCGGCCAGCGGCGCGGGCACGTTCTCGACGTAGCTGGTGATGGTCTTCAGCAGGTCGGGGTCGGTTTTCCGGTCCCGTGGCCCGAAGCGCGCGTACTTCTCCCGGGCGGCGGGGGCCAGCCGCAAGCGGGACTCGTTACGCTCGAGGTCGTCGCCGAGGGCGTTCAGGACGTCTTCGACACTCCGGCGCGGCGCGGTGCTGATCCGGACCAGCTCGCCGAGGTCACGCCAATCCGTCCGGAGCAGGGAAATCACCTGATGGAGCGGTCGCACGTGGACACCGTGCGCCGCGAGGACGTCATCGACGGAGGAACTCACAGCCCGCAGCCTAGTGACTCGATCCCTGGGACACCGTGCCAACAGGGCCGATGTGGGCTACGGTTTTTCGACCAGACATGGGGAGAGACACGTGACTATCGAGTTCCGTGGCGTGACCAAGCGGTATCCGGACGGGACGGTCGCGGTCGACGACCTGAACCTCACCGTGGAGGACGGCACCATCACCGTCTTCGTCGGGCCGTCCGGCTGCGGCAAGACCACGTCGCTGCGGATGATCAACCGCATGGTCGAGCCGACGTCGGGCGCCGTGCTGCTCGACGGCAAGGACGTCAGCGACGGCGACCCGGCGCTGCTGCGCCGTGGCATCGGCTACGTCATCCAGCACGCCGGCCTCTTTCCACACAGGACAGTCCTGGACAACGTCGCCACCGTTCCGCTGCTGTCCGGCTGGGACAAGGGCAAGGCGCGCAAGCGCGCGGCCGAACTGCTCGAAACCGTCGGCCTGCCCGCGGAACTCGGCAAGCGGTACCCCGCCCAGCTTTCCGGCGGACAGCAGCAGCGCGTCGGCGTCGCCAGGGCGCTCGCGGCGGATTCGCCGGTGCTGCTGATGGACGAGCCGTTCTCCGCCGTCGACCCGATCGTCCGCGAGGAATTGCAGGACGAACTGCTGCGGTTGCAGTCGCAGCTGGGGAAGACGATCGTGTTCGTCACCCACGACATCGACGAAGCCGTGCGGCTCGGCGACAAGATCGCCGTGCTCCGCGTCGGCGGTGTGCTCGCGCAGTACGGCACGCCGTCGGAGGTGCTGCGCCATCCCGTCGACGACTTCGTCGCGTCGTTCGTGGGCAAGGACCGCGGCTACCGCGGCCTCTCCTTCCTTTCCGCGGAAGGGATCGTCGTCGAAGAGGTCAAGCGGGTCGAGGTCGGAAAGCCCGTTCCCGGGCCGTCCGACGAATGGCTGGTCGCGGTCAACGCCGAAGGTCAGCCGCGCGGCTGGCTCCGGCCAGGGTCCACTGTGGACGGAGAGCTCGCCGAGACCGATCTCGTCGCGGGCGGCTCGCTGTACGTCCAGGGATCCCCGATCCGCGGCGCGCTCGACGCGGCGCTGTCTTCGCCCGCGAGCCTCGGCGTGGTGGTCGACGCCGACCAGAAGGTCCTCGGGGTGGTCAGAGCCCAGCAAGTCCTCGAGGTGATCGAAGCGCCGTCGTTGAGCTCCTGATGGGGGACTTCTTCGCGGAGCTCGGCCGCTACCTGGGCAGCGCCAACAACCGCTCGCAGTTCTTCGGCGACCTGCTCGACCACATCTATCTGTCGCTGGTCCCACTGGTGCTGGGCCTGGTGATCGCGGTGCTGGCCGGCTGGCTCGGCCACCGGTTCGGCCCGGCGCGGTCCGTGCTGCTGGTGGTGTCGAACCTGCTGTACACGATCCCGTCGCTCGCCTTGTTCGTGGTGATCCCGGGCATCATCGGCTCGAAGATCCTCGACAGTGTCAACGTCATCGTCGCGCTCACCGTCTACACGGCCGCCCTGCTGGTGCGCCCGGTGCTGGACGCGCTCGACGCCGTCCCGCCGCACGTCGTCGCCGCGGCCACGGCGGTCGGCTACAAACCCGCCCGCCGCTTCCTCAGCGTGGAGCTGCCGCTTTCGGTGCCGGTGCTCGCGGCGGGCGTCCGGGTGGCCTCGGTCAGCAACATCAGCCTGGTCAGCGTCGGCGCGCTGATCGGCACCGGCGGGCTCGGCGTGCTGTTCACCGACGGCTTCCAGCGCGAGTACTTCTCGCCGATCGTCGTCGGGATCGTCGCGACCCTGCTGCTCGCGCTGGTCGTCGACCTGGTGCTGGTCCAGCTCCGCAATCTCCTCACACCCTGGGACCGGGTGGCGACCACGGCGGGGGCGAAATGATCGGCGACGTCCTGAACTGGTTCGGCGACCCGGCGCACTGGCAGGGCACGGACGGCATCCCGGCCCGGCTGCTCCAGCATCTCGGCTACACCGCGCTGGCGCTGCTCTTCGCGCTGATCATCGCGATCCCGCTCGGGCTCTACGTCGGGCACACCGGCCGCGGCGCGGTGCTGCTGGTGAGCGGGGGCAACGCGATCCGCGCGCTGCCGACGCTCGGCCTGGTGACCTTCCTGTTCCTGCTCTTCACCGAAAGCGAGATCTCGACGATCATCGGTCTCGTGGTGCTCGCCATCCCGCCGATCCTCGCCGGGACGTACGCGGGTCTGCAGGCGACCGATCACGGCGTCGTCGACGCGGCGCAGGGCATCGGAATGACCGGCTGGCAACGATTGTGGAAGGTCGAGGTGCCCATTTCGCTGCCGCTGGTGCTCGGCGGGGTGCGGAACTCGGTGCTGCAACTGGTGGCGACGGCGGCCGTGGCCGCGTACGTCGGGCTCGGCGGACTCGGCCGGTTCCTGCTCGACGGACTGGCCATTTTGGACTATCCCCAGGTGGTCGCGGGCGCGCTCCTGACGACGTTGCTCGCCGTCGTGCTGGATCTGGCACTGGCGGGCGTCCAGCGGCTGCTGGTGCCCAAGGGGGTTCGGCTGGCGCAGGTCGCGAGCGGGAAGAAGGCGAAGGTATGAAGCGGACGGTGACGGCGCTGCTCGCCGGGATCGCTTTGCTGGCGACGGCCTGTGGCAACCCGCTCGCCGGCGGTGCCGAAGGCGGCGCGACCGGCGACATCATCATCGGCGCGTCCGACGTCGGGGAAAGCCTGCTGCTGGCCCAGATCTACGCGGGCGCGCTGCGCAACGCGGGCGCGGAGAACGTGACCGTGCGCCCGCCGGTCGGCAGCCGCGAGGTCGTCGTCAAGGCCTTGCAGGACAAATCGCTTTCGGTGGTGCCGGACTACAGCGGCAACCTGTTGCGCTACTTCGACAAGGACACCCAGGCCACCACACCGCAGGACGTCTACGCGCAGCTGAAGCAGAAGTTGCCCTCCGGATTCGAGGTGCTCGAACAGGCGCCCGCGGAGGACAAGGATCTTCTGGTGGTGCGCAAGGAACTCGCCGATTCCGGGATCCGGACCTTCTCCGATCTCGGCAAGCGGTGCAAGGAGTTCGTGTTCGGCGGTCCGGGTCAGTGGAGCAGCCGCTGGAAGGACAAGATCAAGACCTTGTACGGCTGCGAGTTCGCCGAGATCCGCACGACCGACACCGGCGGTCCGGTCACGGTCGCCGCGCTGAAGTCCGGCGACGTCCAGGTCGCCGACCTGTTCAGCACGTCGTCCTCGATCGCCGCGAACGGGTTCGTGCCGCTGGTGGACGACAAGAACATGTTCCCCGCGCAGAACATCGTCCCCCTCGTCGCGAAGGGGACGCTGTCGCCGAAGGAGGCCGACGCGCTGAACCGGGTCTCGGCGGCGCTCACGACCGATCAGCTGACCGAATTGAACGTCCAGTTCAGCGAGGAGAAGCGGAACCCGCTCGATGTCGCCGAGGAGTTCCTGCGGAAGAACAACCTCCTCGCACCGGCTTGACCCCACGCGTTCAGTCCTCTGGATGCGGTGGTTGCACGCGCAAGTACCGCATCCAGAGGACGAAATGCGGAAGGTCAGAGGCGGTCGAAGGCGGGGGAGTAGCGGAACTCGCCCCGGAGTTCGGGGCGATACGCGTTCAGGGTGCGGACCTGGAAATGCGGCGCCCATTCCGCGACCGGCGGCGTGATCCCGTGCCGTCCGGCGAGCACGAAGCCGAAGCGGGAGTAGTACTTCGGGTCGCCCAGCAGGATCACCGCGCCGTAGCCGAGCGCGTCGGCCGCGCCGAGCACGGCGTGCACGAGCGCGGAGCCGATGCCGGAGGCGTGATACTCGGGCAAGACGCCGAGCGGGCCGAGGCCGACCGTCGACTTCTCGTCGGCGCCGAGCCGGGACGGGCTGCAGCAGACGTGGCCGACCACCTTCCCGTCGCGTTCGGCCACGATGGACAGTGTGCCGATCAGGTCGCCGTCCTCCCGGAGTTCGTCGACGAGTTTCGCCTCGACCACCGGGACACTGTGTTTCGCGAACGCGGCCAGATGTACGGCGTGGATCGCCTCGCGGTCGGCCGGGGTTTCCTGTCGGAGCAGCATGCGCCCGAGTGTGCTCCATCCGAAGGTATGATGGAAATCGTTTTCCGTGCCGGGCGGTCGCGACTTTAGTAGGCGGCCATCCGTGTGTACTTTCACGCCACTGAAACGATCGGTGGTCCGGGAAACGACCACCAGATGTGCGGATTCCCAATTCTTCGTGGGCCGTACGGGCGCAAAACGCGACTAAAGGCGGGGGCTGAACGGTGCCCGAGCTGCGTCGATGTGACGCCCATTACTACCCGGATGTCCGTAATGCAAGGTCTTCCTTGGGGTGAAAACGGGACTTAGTCTCAGCCTGCGTTCAGCAAGTGAACGCGCTTCACCTCTGATTCACCCCAACGATCCGGCGGGCAATTCATGCCCGTGGGTCGACCCTGCCTGGGAGGAATATCTTGAACAATTCCCTGGGATCCTTGAAGAGACGACTGCCGGTGTTCGGTGTCACGGCGGCCGTCGCCGTGCTGACCGCGCTCGGCGGTGCCACCGTCGCGTCGGCGGCGGAGGGTTCGATCGTCAACGCGGGTAGCGCGAAGGCGATCAAGGACAGCTACATCGTCGTGCTGAAGGACGGCTCGTCGGTCGAGGCCACCGCGAAGAGCGTCACGAACCGCCACGGCGGCAAGGTCGAAAAGACCTTCGCCTCGTCGGTCCGCGGCTTTTCCGGCGTGCTGACCGAAAAGCAGGCGAAGCGCGTCGCCGCCGACCCGGCCGTCGCCTACGTGGAGCAGAACCAGACCGTCTCGGCCTCGACGGATCAGCTGAACCCGCCGTCGTGGGGTCAGGACCGGGTCGACCAGCAGAGCCTCCCGCTGGACCAGAAGTACAGCTACAGCACCACGGCGTCGAACGTCACCGCGTACGTCGTCGACACCGGCATCCTCACCACGCACCCCGACTTCGGCGGGCGCGCGACCCACGGCCGGGACACCGTCGACAACGACAACGACGCCACGGACTGCAACGGCCACGGCACCCACGTCGCCGGCACCATCGGCGGTACCGCCCACGGTCTGGCCAAGGGCGTCAAGCTCGTCGCCGTCCGCGTGCTGAACTGCTCCGGTTCCGGGACGACCGCCGGTGTCATCGCCGGTATCGACTGGGTGACCGCGAACGCCGTCAAGCCCGCCGTCGCGAACATGAGCCTCGGTGGCGGCGCTTCGGCGACCCTCGACCAGGCCGTCCAGCGGTCGATCGCGTCGGGCGTCACCTACGGTGTCGCGGCCGGTAACGACTACGGCCAGAACGCGTGCAACACCTCCCCGGCCCGCACGCCCGAGGCGATCACCGTCGGCTCGACCACCAACACCGACGCCAAGTCCGACTTCTCCAACATCGGCACCTGCCTCGACATCTTCGCGCCGGGCAGCGGCATCACCTCGACGTGGCTGAACAACGGCACCAACACCATCAGCGGCACCTCGATGGCGACCCCGCACGTCGTCGGCGCGGCGGCTCTCTACGTCTCCGCCAACCCGTCGGCCACCCCGGCCCAGGTCCGTGACGCGCTGGTCAACGCCGGCGTCAAGGGCAAGGTGACCAGCCCGGGCACCGGTTCGCCGAACGTGCTGCTCAACACCGGTTCCGGCGGTGGCCCCGGCCCCGAGCCGACGCCCTGCGGCACGCAGACCAACAGCGGCGTCGTCGCCATCCCCGACGCCGGTGCCGCCGTGACGAGCACGATCACCGTCGCGAACTGCGCCCGCAACGCTTCGGGTACCACCAAGGTCGCCGTGAACATCACGCACACCTACGTCGGTGACCTGGTCATCGACCTGGTCGCGCCGGACGGCACCTCGTACCGCCTGAAGGGTTCGAGCAACGACTCGTCCGACAACATCAACACCACCTACACCGTCAACGCCGCGGCCGAGGCCGCGAACGGCGCCTGGAAGCTCAAGGTGCAGGACGTGTACCGGGTCGACACCGGCTCGCTCAACAGCTGGTCGCTGACCGTCTGATCCACCCCTGGAGTACGTGAAGGCCCCCTTCCTCCTGCTGGGAAGGGGGCCTTCACGTATGTCCATAATGGATGGCGGACCTGCTTTTTTGTCAAAAGTTCGCCAATTTACGAGGTCGGCTGCGGATGGGTGACGACGCATCCTCGAAAGGCTGACATCGCCGAACAGGTCTGGGCAGGTCAGGCCGCCGGGTGGATGCTTCTTGGAGTCGGTGCGTACGCCTCGCGGTAAAGGGTCGTCTATTCGGCCATCGCACTGTGAACGACGAAAGACGTATCCGTATTCCGTGGCCGAACCTGATCACGGCACCCGTAGTTTCCTTGGTGTGCCTACGATCGGCGTGTCGGTGGCGCGGACATGTCCAGTGTTTCGGTGGTATCGCGAAAAGGGGTGGCAAGGTGGCCGTGCTAGTCGAGAACCAAGTCGACGGTCCGAATTGTTATTGTGCGGGATATGTGGTTCCCGCCCAGGATGGTGGCTCGGCGGGATCCGGGTCGACTCATCCGCTGGCGGCTTTGCGCGGCACTTTGAGTGAGGACTCCACTCAAACGTTGACGATCATCGTCGACCATGACGTGCCTTTTCTCATGGGCAGCGTGACGACGGACAGCGGAAGCTATCCCGCCGGGGTCAATGTCACCTTGAAGGATCCCGGTGGCAATCGGGTGGGGCCCAGTCAGACCGACGCCCGGTTCGTCGTGTGCAACGACAACGACCCGACGATGCTGCAAAGCTGCATGATCCGCACCCCCATGCCGGGTACCTGGACCGTCACGGTGGAGAACGCGGACAACAGCTCCTACGTGTTCTTCTCCACGATGCCGACAGCGGCGCAGTACCCCACCATCTACAACACGCTGACCCCGCTCGCCGACAGGGATGCGCTGGGGGCGGGACCGGAAGGGGCCAGCGGGTGCTGGGGATGCAAGATCACCTGCTGGGTCGTCGCCGTCGCGGTCGCCATGCTGGTCACGCTGGGCACCGCGTTCATCGTGGTGGGGGCCAGTCCCGTCGTGGCTCTCGTGGGGTTGATGGCGTCCATCGGTGTCGCCCTCACGGAGGCGGGAGCCGTGATCCTCCTGCAGACCCTGCTGGCCGGAGCGGGTGCCACGGTGGCCATCATCGTGCTCAACATGTGCACCTGGGTGAACGCCTGCCCGAACGGGATCACGGCGGCGATCACCAGCCCGGCGGCGGGGGCCACGGTCAGCGGTACGACCGGCGTGACCGCCACGGCCACGAATGCCGGCACGGTGGCGTTCTACGTCGCCCAGCAGACGCTCGTCGGCACCGCCCTGTCCGGGCCGAACTGGACCGTGGACTGGGACACGACCAAGATCTCCAACGGCGGGCATACGGTGTCGGCCTTGGCCACCGGTGCGACCGGGGCCGCATGGTCGGCTCCGGTACGGGTCGAGATCCGCAACTAGGCGGCTGTGACGCGCGCCCATTTGCGGTGTTCGTCCACTAAGGACCTTGGTGGGGCTCTACTCTCTGCGTATGCAGCCCGGACCGCCCTATCAGCAGGGACCTCAGCAGCCGTACCCACCGCAGGGATATCCGGGATATCCGGGGTATCCGCCGCCCGGCTACGGTCCGCCGCCCAAGAAGTCGAACACCGGGCTCATCATCGGGCTCGTCCTCGGCGCGGTGGTGGTGCTCGGCGGCGGTGGCGTCGCGGCCTTCCTGCTGCTCTCCGATGGTTCCGGTTCGTCTTCGTCCGCGGCGCCGACCTCGTCCAAGAAGACCGGGCCGCCGGACAAGTACACGTCGATGCCGGGATGCGAGAAGATCGGCAGCGGGGTGCGGAACCTGCCGCCGCTCGAAACGCCGAAGGGCGAGGAACCGGCGAGCACCTCGAACAACGACATCGTCTACACGTCCTCGTCGTGTTCCTGGCGTGAGTACGGCGCTCCCTCGGCGTTGGTGACCATGTACCTGGCGAAGTCGAAGGAACCGGGCACGGGCTCCGGTGAGGACTGGGCGAAGGCGGGCTACGACAACGCCATGAGTGACGGCGGCGAAGTGATCCCTACGCTCGCGAAGGCGACAAAGGCTGGCTACAACAACATCCGGTCCGAAGGGCAGTGCTCGATCAAGCTCTACCAGGGCAACGTCGAAGCGCAGATCATCGTGAGCGGTGCCGAGCCCACCAAACCCATCGACCAGAAGCTGTGCAAGGAGAACGCCCTGAAGGTCGCCAAGGCGACCTCCGAGGCGATCGGCTAGGCGAGCTTCTCGACCTGGACCTGTCCGGTCGGCCCGTCGCCGAACGGGTTCTCCCAGCTGTGCCATTCGGCGGCGAGGACGTAGAGCTCACGCCCGTCCTCGCCACCGATCGTGCAGGAGAAGCAGCCTCGGTCGGCCTCGACCTTCTTCAGCACTTCGCCTCCTTCGCGGACGCGTACGCAGTGCTTGGCCGCCACGTCCGCGTACCAGACGGCGCCCTCGGCATCGAGGGAGATGCCGTCGGGGTGATCGCCGCCGAGGTCCGCCCACACGCGCCTGCCGGACAGCGAACCGTCCTCGCCGATGTCGAACGCGGTGAGGCGGTTTCCGTACGACTCGGCGACGATCAGCGTCTTGTCGTCCGGGGTGACGGCCATGCCGTTGCCGAAGAGGATGCCGTCGGCGACTTCGCGGACCTCGCCATCGGGGGTGACGACGGCGAGGACGCCGGGTGCCTGGAGGTCGTGCGAGCCGTTGACGAAGGCGTTCCCGCGGCCGTCTGTCACCACCTCGTTGCAGAAGGCGGCGACGGGGGCGATGTCCGCGTAGACGCTCAGGTCGGCGTTGAGCAGATTGGCGTTCGGGCCGTCGACGATGATCAGGCGGCCGTCGGGAAGCCAGTCGAACGTGAGTGGCATCGCGTTCGGCACGGTCGCGATGACTTCACTCTCGCCACCGGGGGTGACGGCGAGGATCTCGCCGCCGCCCCAGTTCGCCAGCCAGAGCCTGCCGTCGTGCCAGCGGGCGGATTCGGGGAGCTTGAGGCCGTCGAGCAGGGTCTTCATGGTGTCTCCTTCGGTCGTTTGCCCCCTATACGAACGGGCCTCACCGTTTTCGACACCCCAAGTAGGTGAAGGCCCCCTTCACTGCGTCTAGCGCAATGAAGGGGGCCTTCACGTACTTGTCAGGCGATCAGTCGAAGGCCCGCGCGATCAGCGCCTTCTGCTCGACCTCGTGCACCTTGGACGAACCGGCGGACGGCGCGGCCATCGGACGGCGCGAAACGACGTCCAGGCTGGAGAACACCTCCGGCAGCTTCCGCGGCAGGTTCAGGCCGAAGAACGGCCACGCACCCTGGTTCTCCGGCTCCTCCTGGACCCAGACCGCGGGCGCGCCGTTGTAGCACTCGAGCGCCGCCAGCAGCTTCTTCTTCGGCAGCGGGTAGTACTGCTCGACCCGCACGATCGCGACGTCGTTCGCTTCGCGCTTGGTGCGCTCGGCCACCAGCTCCCAGTAGAGCTTGCCCGAGGTCAGCAGGACCTTGCGCACCTTCGACGGGTCGACGTCGGCGTCGTCGATGACCGACATGAACTTCGTCTGGCCGGTGAAGTCCTCGACCGCCGAGGTCGCGGCCTTGTTGCGCAGCATCGACTTGGGGGTGAAGACCACCAGCGGGCGGTTGACTCCGTCGAGCGCGTGGCGGCGGAGCAGGTGGAAGTAGTTCGCCGGGGTCGACGGGACCGAGACGGTCATGGAGCCTTCGGCGCACAGCGAGAGGAAGCGCTCGATGCGGCCGGAGGTGTGGTCCGGGCCCTGGCCTTCGTGGCCGTGCGGCAGCAGCAGCACGACGTCGGAGAGCTGGCCCCACTTGGCCTCGCCGGAGGAGATGTACTCGTCGATGACGGTCTGCGCGCCGTTGACGAAGTCACCGAACTGCGCTTCCCACATGACCAGCGCTTCGGAGTTGGCCACGGAGTAGCCGTATTCGAAGCCGACCGCCGCGTACTCGGACAGCGCCGAGTCGTAGATCATCACGCGGCCCTGGTTCTCGGCCAGGCTGGCCAGCGGCGAGTACTCCTGGCCGGTCTTGCGGTCGATCAGCACCGAGTGGCGCTGGGTGAAGGTGCCGCGGCGGGAGTCCTGACCGGACAGCCGCACCAGGCGGCCTTCCATGGCCAGCGAACCGAAGGCGAGCAGCTCGCCGTACGCCCAGTCGATGCCGCCTTCGCGGGACATCTTGTGGCGGCGTTCCATGACCGGCTTGACCCGCGGGTGCGGGGTGAAGCCCTCGGGGACATTGAGGAACGCGTCGCCGATGTGCTCGATGACCTCGGCGGTGGTCGCGGTGGGCACCTTGGCGGGGACCTGCTGCTCCTCTTCGACCGAGGGGCTGGCCTTCGCCGGGTGCTTCTCCAGCTCGCGGACCTCGTTGAACACGTGCTCCAGCTGGCTGGAGAAGTCGCGCAACGCGGCCTCGGCCTCTTCGACGGAGATGTCGCCGCGGCCGATCAGCGATTCAGTGTAGGTCTTCCGGACCGAACGCTTCGTGTCGATGATGTCGTACATCGCCGGCTGCGTCATCGAGGGGTCGTCACCCTCGTTGTGGCCGCGGCGGCGGTAGCAGATCAGGTCGATCACGACGTCCTTGTGGAACGCCTGGCGGTAGTCGACGGCCAGCTTGGCCACCCAGTGCGCGGCCTCGGGGTCGTCACCGTTCACGTGGAAGATCGGCGAGCCGATCATCTTCGCGACGTCGGTGGCGTACTGGCTCGAACGCGAGTGCTCGGGCGCGGTGGTGAAGCCGACCTGGTTGTTGACGATGACGTGCACGGTGCCGCCGGTGCGGTAGCCGCGCAGCAGCGCGAGGTTCAGGGTCTCGGCCACGACGCCCTGGCCCGCGAAGGCCGCGTCGCCGTGCATGAGGACCGGGAGGACGGTGAAGCCCTCGCCACCCTTGTCGAGGATGTCCTGCTTCGCGCGGACGATGCCCTCGAGGACCGGGTCGACGGTCTCCAGGTGCGACGGGTTCGCGGTCAGCGACACCTTGGTCTCGCCGTCGCCGAACATGCGGAAGTACTTGCCCTCGGCGCCGAGGTGGTACTTCACGTCACCGGAACCGTGCGCCTGGCCCGGGTCGAGGTTGCCCTCGAACTCCTGGAAGATCTGCGCGATCGGCTTGCCGACGATGTTCGCGAGCACGTTCAGGCGGCCGCGGTGCGGCATGCCGATGACGACCTCGTCGAGCTCGTGTTCGGCGGCCTTGTCCAGCAGCGTGTCCAGCAGCGGGATCGCGGTCTCGCCGCCTTCGAGGGAGAACCGCTTCTGGCCGACGTACTTGGTCTGCAGGAAGGTCTCGAACGCCTCGGCGGCGTTGAGCTTCGAGAGCACGTACTTCTGGACGGCGGGGTCCGGCTTCTCGTGCGGGATCTCGACGCGGTCCTGGATCCAGCGGCGCTCCTCGGGGTCGAGGATGTGCGTGTACTCGATGCCGACGGTGCGGCAGTAGGAGTTGCGCAGCACGCCGAGGATGTCACGCAGCTTCATCCGCTCCTGGCCGGCGAAGCCGCCGACCGGGAACTCGCGGTCCAGGTCCCACAGGGTCAGGCCGTGGGAGAGGACGTCGAGATCGGCGTGGCTGCGCTGCCGGTAGTTCAGCGGGTCGGTGTCGGCCATCAGGTGACCGCGCATGCGGAAGGCGTCGATCAGCTCGATCACGCGCGCGGTCTTGTCGACCGGGCCGTCCGGGATGTCGGCGACCCAGCGGATCGGCTCGTAGGGCAGGCGCAGGCTGGTGAAGACGTCGTCGTAGAAGCCGTCCTCGCCCAGCAGCAGCTCGTGGATGCGCTTGAGGAACTCGCCCGACTCCGCGCCCTGGATGATGCGGTGGTCGTACGTCGAGGTCAGCGTCATGATCTTTGACACGCCGAGGTCGACGAGCGCCTTCTCGCTGGTGCCCTCGAAGTGCGCCGGGTACTGCATGGCGCCGACGCCGATGATCGCGCCCTGACCGGCTTGCAGGCGCGGCACCGAGTGGTTGGTGCCGATGCCGCCTGGGTTGGTCAGCGAGATCGTGGTGCCGGCGAAGTCGTCGGCGGTCAGCTTGCCGTTGCGGGCCTTCTTGACGATCTCCTCGTAGGCCTGCCAGAACTGCATGAAGGTCATGTTCTCGGTGGCCTTGATGGAGGCCACGACGAGCGTGCGGGAGCCTTCCTTGCCCTTCATGTCGATCGCGAGACCGAAGTTCACGTGCTCCGGCGTGATCGCGAACGGCTTCCCGTCGATCAGCTGGTAGTGCCGGTTCATGTTCGGGAAGTTCTTCAGCGCCCGGACCATCGCGTAGCCGATGAGGTGCGTGAAGGAGATCTTGCCGCCGCGCGTGCGCTTGAGGTGGTTGTTGATGACGATGCGGTTGTCGGCCATCAGCTTCGCCGGGACGGCGCGCACACTCGTGGCCGTCGGCACGGACAGCGAGGCGTCCATGTTCTTCGCGATCGCCGCCGCGGCGCCGCGGAGCTGCTTCGACTCCGGCTCGGCGTCCTTCTCGGCGGGCTTGGCGGGGGCCTTGTCCGCGGCCTTGGGCGCAGCCGCCTTCGGAGCGGGCTTCGCTTCGGTCTTCGGGGCGGGCTTCGCCGGGGCTGTCTGCTTCGCGGTGGACTCGGCCTTGCGGACGGTCTGCGGCGACGGCTTGGTGGCCTGGCCGTTGGCGCCCGCTGCCTCCTTGGTGGTCTCCGAGGAGGTCTGACGTGCGTCGTCAGCCTTGGTCTTCGCGTCCTGCGTTGGCTTGAAGTCCGCGAAGAAGTCGTGCCAGGCGGCATCGACTGAGCTGGGGTCGGCGAGGAACTGGTCGTACATTTCCTCGACCAGCCACTCGTTGGGGCCGAATTGTGACGCAGGGCTGCTGCTGGACACGGCTTGGACTCGCCTCTATCCGTCTCGAGATCTTGAACACCGCTGATGCGCCTACCAGGCTAACCCCCTCGGTGGCGGCCGTGTGATGGAACTGGCCTGTGTGAGGCGTGGCGCACTAGGCGATGGGTCACTGTCTCGATCAAGAGATCGAAACCGGACCGCTCCGCCGACCGGGCCGCGACCGTTCGGGGGAGCAGGGGACCTTTGCTGTCGTTTCACCGTCTGCGCAGGTCAGGTCACGGATTGGTCGGTAAAGGTTGGCTGGGTGGTCGTGCCCGGACAGCCTGGAGTTCACGTCGGCGGGTTTTGCTGGGTGGAGGATGCGGCCGGTGTCGTGCCGGCCGCCGATCGCCCGCGAGGTGGTGGCAGCCGATGTGGCTGGACGAGTGCCCGTCGTTCTGGGACGAGGGGCGCGTGCGCCCGCTGGTCACCGAATCCGGCAAGGTCGTCCTGATGTGCGACTCGTGCTCGGCGGTCTGGCCGACGCTCGCCGACTTCAAGGAGATGGAGCACGTCGAGCCCGACGAGCCGGACTGGGCGGTGACGGCCGGGGTGCACGTCCGGCCCGGGACCTTCCGGTGGGCTTCGGAGCGGGATGTCGAGGTCGCCGGGATGAGCGGCCTCAAGTGGCGGCCCTAGGCGCTGTACGGGCGCTCCGCCGGTAGTAGTGCTTCGGCGTCCTCGATGCGGTTCGCCGCGACCAAGGCGCCGATCTCGCGCATGACCGGGGTGACGTCGGTGACCGCGGTGATCCATTTGTCGACATAGCGATCGACGGCCTCGCCGCTCAGTCCCATCTGGAGCGAACGATGTTTCAGGGGGCCGAGCCGGACGCTGCGCTCCGGATCCCACTGGATGCGGACCGGGCTGGTCTTGACCTCGTTCCGCCACGCCTGCTGGTCGGGGTGGACGTCCCGGTCGTAGTGGCTGAGCGCCGCGTGGTCGAGTGCCCAGGCGAAGCCCTCACGAGTGATGTCGAGGGCGAGCACGCGCTCTTGGCCGGGTTTCGCGGCCCAGCCGCAGCGGTACGCCATCCAGAGGAAGGACGGCTTGATCCAGGTCATCCGTTCGCGTTTGAACGGCGGCACGAACGTGCCCGCCTTCAGGGCGGCGTCGGCGATGGCCGGCGAGTACGCCTGATAGACGCGGATCGTGGTTTCGGTGTGGACGGCGCGGATCTGCCGCGCCGGGATCTCTTCTTTCATTTGCCGCTCAGCGTGACAGGCGCGGTGTTCGTACGCGACCGAAATTCCCTTGCCCGCCGGGGCATGCTGACGTCATGGCATTGCTGCGCAAGGGTTCGCGACGGATCGTGGTCGACGACACCGCTTACCGGTGGATCGTCCGGCGTAAGCCGACCTACTCGCAGGAGGACGGATGTCCCCTGTCCTACGCGGTGGAACTAGAGGACGCGCGGGGTGCGGTGCTGGTGGTCCAGACGGACCACGCGCATCCGTTGAACTATCGGGGATTCCCGTCGAAAGCGGTGCTGCCTTCCGATGTGGAGCGGGCGATCCGGCTGGCGCTGGAGCGCGGGTGGGAGCCGACGGCTCCGGGGGCGCAGTTCCCGCTGGATCTCGCGGCCGCGGGCTCGTGAGCGAGACCGAGGCCCCGTCCGCCACGCGGTCCTTGTTCCCAATGTCGCATTCTGGACGCTCAGCGACACAAATGCGGCATTGGGAACCCCGCCGAGACCACGAACTCGCCACCCAACGTCAGCCCAAGGACCACAGGCGCGCGTAGTGGCCCCCGGCGGCCACCAGGTCTTCGTGGGTGCCCTGCTCGATGATCCGGCCGTGGTCCAGCACCACGATCCGGTCCGCCTTGGCGGCGGTGGCGAGCCGGTGCGCGACCACGAAAGTCGTGCGGCGCCGCGCGAGTTGTTCCGTCGCGCGCAGGACGGCGGCTTCGGTGGACGGGTCCAGTGCCGCTGTCGCCTCGTCGAGCAGGAGGACGTCCGGGTCCACGAGTTCGGCGCGGGCGAGGGCGACGAGTTGCCGCTGCCCGGCCGAAAGCGACCGTCCGCGTTCACCGACAGGCTGATGGAAACCGGCGGGGAGCGCGGCGACACCGTCGAGCGCGCCGACGGACCGGACCGCCTCTTCGACTTCCGCGTCCGTCGCGGAAGGCCTGCCATAGCGCACATTGTCCGCGACGGTCCCCGAGAACAGATGCGCTTCCTGTGGTACCACGCCCATCCGTGTGCGCAGGGCGGCCAGGTCGTATTCGCGGATGTCGGTTCCGTCGATCCGGACCACACCGCCCGTCGCGTCGTAGAAACGCGCGACGAGCTTCACCGCCGTCGATTTCCCGGCGCCCGTCGCGCCGACCAGTGCGACGGTCTCCCCGGGCGCGACGTCCAGGGAAAGCTGGGTCAGGGCGGGCTCGTCCGTTGCGGTGTAAGCGAAATCGACGTCCTTGAAGGAGACTTCGCCTCGCAGTCGCTCCGGGACCGCGACCGGTTTCTCCGCCTCCGGAACGGAAGTCGGCGTGCGCAGGAGGTCACCGATCCGCGACAGGCCGACCCGTGCCTGCTGATACCCGTCGAACACCGAGGACAGTTGCTGGATCGGCGAGAAGAACTGACCCAGGTACAACAGGAACGCCACCAGCACACCGGCGGACAGGGTGCCTGCCGCGACGCGGTTCGCGCCGACGATCAGCACGACGACCTCGGCGAGTCCGGAAAGCATCGCGGCGAAAGGGAAGTACGTCGCGACCAGGCGCTGGGCGCGAAGCCGTGAACGCCGGTATTCGTCGCTGCGGGACGCGAACTTCTCCGCCGTGCGCTCTTCGCGCGTATACGCCTGCGCGACCCGCAGTCCGTTCACGTTCTCCTGCATGTCCGCGTTGACGACGCTGACCCGTTCCCGGGCTTCGGTGTACGCCTTGGACGAAGCCCGGCGGAAGATCACCGTCGCCACGACGAGGATCGGCAGCACCGCGAGTGCGTACGCCGCCAGCCCGATATCGGTGATCATCAAGGCCGCCGCGATCCCGACCAGGGTCAGCGCGCTCACCACAGCCTGTGCGACACCGGTTTGCAGGAACGTCGAGAGCGCGTCGACGTCGGTCGTCATCCGGGTCATGATCTTCCCGGACAGTTCGCGTTCGTAGAAGTCGAGCCCGAGCCGTTGCAGATGCGCGTAACTGCGTACGCGCAGCGAATACAGCACCGTCTCGCCGACCCGCGCCGTCATCTTGGTCTGGAGGTACACCACCAGCCAGTCCGCGAGGATCACCAGCGCGCCGATCCCGGCGGCCAGCCAGATGACCGCCTCCGCGCCGGCGCGCACGCCGTTGTCGATGCCGTGCTGATACAGCGCGGGCATCGCGATGGTGGCCAGCGCGTCCGCCGCGACCAGGCCGATCACCACGGCGAGCGGGCCACGCACCGGCTTCAGCAGGCGGCCGAGGCGGAACTTCGGTTCGGGCGCGGTGACGTCGGTGCCCGGCAGGCTCGGGACGTCCGTGGCGGGCGGCAGTTTCCGGACGCCTTCGATGAGTTCCTCGCTCGGCGGCAGGTTGACGTCCCACTCGCCGCCGGTGCCCTTTCGCTCGCCCGCCAGTTCGTCGGCCTTGTCCTGCTCCGGCCACAGGGCGGGCGTGATGCCGGCGGGGCCGCAGTCGAGGCCCTCACAGCGATGCGGTTCCTCGACGTCGTCACCCGGTCCCGCGACGAGCTCGCGGAACAGCGCGCAGCGCGCCAGCAGTTCCTCTTCGGTGCCGACGTCGACGACGCGGCCCTTGTCCAGCACGGCGATCCGGTCGGCCAGGGCGAGGGTGGAGCGGCGGTGCGCGATCAGCAGGGTCGTCCGGCTCGCGGTGACCGAGCGCAGCGTGTCGTGGATCGCGGCCTCGGTGACCGTGTCGATGGCGGACGTCGCGTCGTCCAGGACCAGCACGCGAGGATCGGTCATCAGCGCCCTGGCCAGGCCGAGCCGCTGACGCTGCCCGCCCGACAACGTGAGGCCGCGCTCGCCGACGAGCGTGTCGTAGCCCTCGGGGAGCCGCTGGATGAACTCGTCCGCCTCCGCCGCCCGCGCGGCCGCGCGGATCTCGTCGTCGCTCGCGTCCGGCCTGCCGTAGGCGATGTTGTCGCGCACCGACGAGGAGAAGAGGAACGCCTCCTCGAAGACCACGCCGATCGCGCCGCGCAGGTCGTGCTGCCGGACGTCGCGGACGTCGAGTTCGCCGACCTGGACCGAACCGTCGTGGACGTCGTAGAACCGGGGCAGCAGCAAGGAGATCGTCGACTTGCCCGAACCGGCCGTGCCGACCAGCGCGAGCGTTTCGCCCGGCCTGGCCTCCAGGGTGAGACCGTCGAGCACCGGATCCGACCGCGTGTAGCCGAAGGAGACGTCCTCCAGCCGGACGCCGAGCGGTCCTTCGGGCAGCGACCGCGCGTCCGGGCTGTCGACGACGTCCGGCTGCGCGTCGATCAGCTCGTTGACCCGTTCCGCGCCCGCCCTGGTCAGCTGCGCCTGGACGACGAGGCTGGAGATCATCCTCGCCGGTCCGATCAGGATGGAGAGATAGGTCGCGAAGGCCAGGAAGGTGCCGAGGCTGACTTCCCCCTTCAGCGCCAGGACACCGCCGACCGCCAGCACCGCGACCTGACCGGCCGCGGGCAGCGCCGCCGTCGTGGCGGTGGGCAAAGCGGACAGCCTCGCCGCGCGCATGCGTTCGGCGAAGAGCTTCTTCGCCGTTTTCTCCAGCTTCGCGACTTCGCGCGCCTCCTGGCCGAAGCCCTTCACGACGCGTACGCCGGTGACGGTCTCCTCGACCTGCTGCGCGACGTCGGCCGCGCGCTGCTGCGCGGCCCATGTCGCGGGGAAGAGCCGCTTCCGGCTCACCGCCATGATGATCGCGATCGCCGGGGCGACCACCATCGCGATCAGGGTCAGCGTCGGCGACATCCACAGCATCGCGCCGAGCGACAGCAGCGCGAAGATCACCGAACCGGCCGAGAGCGGCACCTGCATCAGGACCGAGGTGACCAGCTGGAGGTCCGAGATCGCGCGGGAGGCGACCTGCCCGGTGCGCAGTGCGTCCTGCTTTCCGCCGTCGAGCCGGGAGACCGCGTTGAACACCTGGCGGCGCAGATCGTGCTGGACGTCGAGGGCCAGCCGCCCGCCGACGTACCGGCGGGCGAAGGCGTTGCCGAAGGTCAGCACTTGCAGCACCGCCATCACGGCGGCGAGCAGGCCGAGGTTCGAGGTGTCGCCCGCGACCGCGCTGTCGAGCGCTTCCCGGATCAGCAGCGGACCGGCGGCCTGCAACCCGACGCCGATGATCGCCGCGCCCAGCGACAGCACGACCAGCCACGGGTGTTTCCAGCACGAAGCGGCCAGGCGGCGGATCCAGCCTCCGGCGGGTGCGGGGGTGGTCTCACGAGCCGGACTGGCTTGACGCGGACGAGGTGGAGCAGTAGTCACCCCGCCAGCCTAGGCCGCTCCACCGACATGATCGGCCGGTTCGCGCAGGGCCGAACGCCATGAAAGGTCCTTTCCTTGCAAATTTCGCAAGGAAAGGACCTTTCATGGCGTGTGTGAGAGGTGACCCACGTCGGGTGGGAAGGTGACCCACGTCCGGCCAGGGCAAGTGCCACACGTCGACGCCACCGAACGGTCTCCCCAAGGGCGCCCCGTGCCCGACGGAGACTTCACCCGTCGCGCGCCCTCTTTCGGGCCGAAGGCCCACGGAAACGTGATGAAGGGGCGCCTCCACGCCCAACCTGCAGGTTGAAGCGGGTTGACGCCCCTTCGGCACGTTTACGTCAGCGCGCGATCAAACAAACACAGTCAGCGCGCGATCAATTAAGTAATGTCCTTCTTCTGGTTCACGGCCCAGCCGGCGAGGAAGAAGATCATCGTCCAGCCGAAGAAGATGAGCGCCGAGGCCCACCACGAGAACGCGCCGGGCGCACCCGCCGCGTACTGCAGCGCCCACGCCGTCTCGTCCTGGAGAGCGGGCACCTTCACGCCGGCGGCGCCGAACGCCTCCGCGCCGATGGCGCCCACGATGCCGTTGACCGTGCCGTTCGGCAGGACCCCGCCCAGCCACGTGATGTCCGCGGCGCCGAACATGACGAACACCAGGACGTTCTCGACGACGAGCATCCAGATGGTCAGCGTGATGATGCTGCCGACCACGCTGCGCCAGACCGCGCCGACACCGATGCCGAACAGGGTCGCCAGGATCGTCGCGAGAACACCCGCGCCCAGCACGCCCAGCCACTGGCCCGCCGACGGCAGCCGCTGGCTGTCGACCGTGATCACGGTGCCGAGGCTCGCCGCGGCCACGATGATCACACCGTAGATCGCGCCCCACGCGATGTAGGTGATCATCTTCGCGCTCAACGCCGAAACCCGGTTCGGGGCGGTGAGGAACGTCGTGGTGATCGTCTTCTTCGTGTACTCGCCGGCGAGGGCGAAGACGCCGAAGATGATCGGGATCATCGTGCCGATGTTGATGCCGTGCCCCAGCGCGAGCAGGCCGACGGGCAGTTCGCCGGTCGAGATGCCCAGCGCCTCGGTCAGCTCACGCGTGTCCGAGCGGCCGAGGAAGTCACTGAAGTCGTTCGTGACCATGCCCCAGAACAGGGCGAACGCGAACGCGAAGACCACCGCGGGGATCATCAGCGCCCACCATGCTTTGAGGGTGAGCGTCTTGCGGAACTCCGCCTTGATCAGGTTGCCCATCAGCCCTGGCCTCCCCAGCCCTCGTTCTGGCCCTGCTGCGGCGCCTGCTGCTGAGGCGGCGCCTGCTGGTACTGCTGCTGTTGCTGCGGGGGCTGGCCCTGCTGCTGGTACTGCTGCGGCGGCGCGAAACCGGGCGGCGGGGTGTTCGGCGGCGCGAATCCGGGCGGCGGCGTCTGAGGCGCGTAGCCGGGGGGCGGCGCCTGATATCCGGGCGGCGGGCCCTGATGGCCCGGGGGCGGACCCTGGTAGCCCGGCGGCGGGCCCTGCTGCTGGAAACCGGGCTGCGGCGCGGAGTACTGACCCTGCGTCAGCTGGAAGAACATCCGCTCCAGATCCGCGGTCTCCTCCTGCATGCCGTAGACCGCGATGCTCGCCTTCGCCGAGATGTCACCGATCTGCTGCACCGTCGCACCGGCGACCGCGACCCGGCCGTCCGGCATCGGCGAGACCTGCGTGATGCCCGCTTCCTGCAACGCGGAGACGAGACCGTTCGCGTCCGCGGACTGCACCAGCACCCGCGACTGGTTGCTCTTGCGCAACTGATCCAGCGAGCCGTTGTACCGCGTCATGCCCTGGCTGATGATCACGACCTGGTCGATCGTCTGCTCCACCTCGTTCAGAAGGTGGCTCGAGACCAGCACCGTGCGCCCCTCACGCGCGTACGCGCGCAGGAAGTTCCGAAGCCACAGGATGCCTTCGGGGTCGAGCCCGTTCGTCGGCTCGTCCAGCACCAGCACCTGCGGATTCCCCAGCAACGCCGTCGCCAGCGCCAGCCGCTGCCGCATACCGAGCGAGAACCCGCCCGCCTTGCGGTCCGCCGCCGACGAAAGGCCCACCAGGCCCAGCACCTCGTCCACCCGCTGATCCGGCATCCCGATCGCCGCCGAGTACACGCGCAGGTGATTCCGCGCCGTCCGCCCCGGGTGGAAGCCCTCGTTCTCCAGCACCGAACCGACGACCCGGGCCGGATTCCCCAGCTGGTCGTGCGGGCGCCCGTTGATGGTCGCCGTGCCGTTCGTGGGCGTCACCAGCCCGAGCAGCATCCGGAGCGTCGTGGTCTTCCCGGCCCCGTTGGGCCCCAGGAAGCCGGTCACCGAACCAGGCTCCACCGTGAAGCTCAGATTCTGGACCGCGTTGACCGCACCGAACTGCTTGCTCAGATTCTGCACCGCGATGCGGCCACTGCCGTCGTGCATACCGTCCCCTTTTGTTGACGAAGGCCGATCACGCGACATCCTGCCTCACCGGGTGAGTCCGCACCCGCGGAAGGGGTCAATCCGCCGAAAGCGACCTTCGTCACGTTCGATGCTGTGACGATGCCATCCCTCAGCGCACCCGACACTGGACCGAATGGCCTCTGACTACCGGATATGCGTCGTAAAGCGCGGAAAATCACCGACTGTGGAGAGGGTCTGTGAAGAAGTAATTCGGAAGACATGGCAACCCCATGCAGCGCGACGGCGACTTATTACCTACGATGTAGGAGGCGGCCCGCTCCCAATGACCCCCAGGTTGGTTGAGCGGGCCGCCCTCAGCCCCTCGCCCCACCCTGCTCGGTGCTTGCGCACCTTCGCAGTGGTGGGGCTTCGTCGTATCACCCGGGGGGCCGAGCCCCCCGGACCCCCACGGTGCGTGAAGCGGCGGTTGGCGGGTGGGTGGCCTACGGCGCAGAGCGCCGTGGCCTGGTGACCGAGGGCGCGGAGTGCGTGGGGTTTCTGTACATGAAGGCCCCCTTCCCGTGGCTAGGCGCAAGGAAGGGGGCCTTCATGTACTTGGGAGCGAGGGACCTTTGCTCACTGGGGCGGCAAAGGTCCCTCGCGTAGGAAAGTGGCTTGCGGGGTGGAGCGGGCGAAGCGGGTGTGTAAGGAGAGTGGTGTGGGGGTCAGGCGAGGACGGAGGCCAGGTCGGTGGCGGGCAGGCCGTGCGCCGCGGCGACGGGGGCGTTGGTCAGGGCACCCGCGTGGGTGTTGAGGCCCTTCGCCAGCGAAGCGTCCGCCTGCAGCGCCTTCTGCCAGCCGTGGTCCGCCAGCTGGACGGCGTACGGCAGCGTCACGTTGGTCAGCCCGTAGGTCGACGTCCGCGGCACCGCGCCCGGCATGTTCGCGACGCAGTAGAACACCGACTCGTGAACCTGGTAGGTCGGCTCGTCGTGCGTGGTCGGCCGCGAGTCCGCGAAGCAACCGCCCTGGTCGATCGCGATGTCCACCAGCACGCTGCCCGGACGCATCCGCGAGACGAGGTCGTTCGAGACCAGCTTCGGCGCCTTCGCACCGGGCACGAGCACCGCGCCGATGACCATGTCGGCCTCCAGCACGGACTGCTCGACCGACAGCGCGTTCGAGGTCACCGTGCGGATGCGGCCGCCGAAGTCGTTGTCGATCTGACGGAGCCTGTCGACGTTGGTGTCGAGGATCTCGACATCCGAGCCGAGGCCCAGCGCGACCCGCGCCGCGTTGAGGCCGGCCACACCGCCGCCGATCACGACCACGCGCGCCGGGTGGACACCGGGGATGCCGCCGGGCAGCACGCCGCGGCCACCGCTCGGCTTCATCAGGGAGTACGCGCCCACCTGCGGCGCCAGCCGCCCGGCGACCTCGGACATCGGCGCCAGCAGCGGCAGCGCGCGGTTCGGGGTCTGCACCGTCTCGTACGCGATCGCGGTGGTGCCCGCGGCCAGCAGCGCGTCGGTCAGCGGGCGGTCCGCGGCGATGTGCAGGTAGGTGAACAGCACCTGGTCGGCGCGCAGCCGCGGGTACTCCTCGGCGATCGGCTCCTTGACCTTCAGCACGAGCTCGCCCTCGGACCAGGTCTCCTCGGCGGTCGCCAGGATCTTCGCGCCCGCGGCGACGTACTCGTCGTCGGTGATGGACGAGCCGAGGCCGGCGCCGGTCTCGACGAAGACGTCGTGGCCGCGCCCGGTCAGTTCGTGCACGCCCGCCGGGGTGAGCGCCACGCGGTACTCGTGCCTCTTGATTTCACGGGGGACGGCGATACGCACGGAATGCCTCCTGGCGGCGGGTCTACGACAAGTGCTGCCACTCACGGTGATGTACCCGGACGGCGGTGTCATCGTGTGCCGGGGACAAGATTGAGAGCCGATCATGGTTTTCTCGGCACAATCGCTTGACCTCCAGTCGACTGGAGCTTGCACCTTGGGTGACATGAGAGCGGTGTGGTTGAAAGAGTTCGGCGGACCCGAAGTGCTCGTCGCGGGCGAGGCACCCGATCCGGTGCCCGGGCCGGGGCAGGTCCTGGTCGAGGTGGCGTTCGCCAACATCACGTTCGTCGAGACGCAGTTCCGCGCCGGCGGGGGCGGGCCGTTCCGTGCCGAACCGCCGCTGATCCCCGGCAACGGCGTCGGTGGCGTGATCAGCGCGGTCGGCGAGGGGACCGACCTCGGCCTGGTCGGGAAGCGAGTCGTGACCTCGACCGGCGGCTCCGGGGCGTACGCGGAACGGGTCGCTGTCGCCGCGGAGGCCGTCTTCGAGGTGCCGGACGGCTTGGCGCTCGACGCGGCGGTAGCGATCCTCGCCGACGGCCGCACGGCGACGGCCTTGGTGACGGCGGCGGGCATCCGGCCGGGGGAACGCGTGCTGGTCGAGGCCGCGGCCGGCGGGGTCGGCGGGCTGATCGTCCAGCTCGCCAAGGCCGCGGGCGCCGAGGTCGTCGGCGCGGCGGGTGGTCCGGCGAAGGTCGAGCACGTCCGGGAGCGCGGCGCCGATCTGGCGGTCGACTACCGCGAACCGGACTGGGCGGCGAAGGCGGGCGAGGTCGACGTCGTGTTCGACGGGGTCGGCGGCGAAATCGGCACGACGTCCTTCGGGCTGCTCAGGCCCGGCGGCCGGATGCTGATCCACGGGCTGTCCAGTGGTTCGTGGACGGAGGTGTCCGAAGAGGACGCCGCCGCGCGCGGGGTCACGGTGATCCGGGACCTCGGCGGTCCGGCCGAGATGCGCGCGTTCACCGAGTCCGCGCTCGCCGAAGCCGCCGCCGGACGGCTGGAACCCGTGATCGGCCAACGGTTCCCGCTCGCCAGGGCGGCGGACGCGCACGCGGTCATGCAGTCGCGCGGCGCGATCGGCAAGACGGTGCTCGAGATCTGATGTTCGACGTCGACGAGTTCCTCGCCGGTCCGCTCACGGCCAGGGTCGCCACGACCGGGCCGACCGTGCGCCCGACCTGGTACCTCTGGGAGGACCGGGCCTTCTGGATCCTCACCGGACCGTGGGCGAAGCTGGCCGGTCTCGTCCGTGAGTCACCGGCGATCGCGGTGACGGTCGACGTCTGCGACGTCGGCACCGGGACGGTGCGGCAGGTGCTCGCGCGCGGCGAGGCGGAGGTGCTGCCGTTCGACGTCCCACGTGGACGGCGGCTGCTGGGCCGCTATCTCGGGTCCGACGAGGACAAATGGGATGCGCGTTTTCTTTCTTACCTGCACGATGATCCCGAGGTCGCGGGAACGGTCTGGCTCCGGATGGTGCCGAAGCGATTCGTCGCCGAAGACCTCGGTTATCGGGTATGACGCACGGCCGCGTTCGCGGGGGGTGGGCGCGGCCGTGCAACCTGCGGATCGGTAAATGCAGCACGATCGAGTCAAGATGTTGATCTTACTGGCCGGTAAGCTGCCATTCTGTTCCGCATGACAAATCAGGACTGGCGGCGGGAGCGGCGTGTCCGCACCGTCGACACCGAAGGCAATCCGGCCGATGTCGTCGTTGGCCTGGTCGAAACCCCCGGGCACGGCTACGAAGCCGCGTTGCGGGTCGACGGTGGCCCCGGTGTGCTTTTGCCGCTTTACCCCGGTGCCGATCTGCTCGCCGCGGTACGGCAGACCATTGAGGACGGATATCGCGCCAGCGCGCACTAATCTGTCGGATGTCAGGAAAGGGTCTTTCAAGACGTTTTTCGTCCTGAAAGACCCTTTCCTGACGTCTGCGCGCAGTTTCATCGCACTACAAAGTGTTCGTCTTTGAACAGTTTCTCGTGGAATGCCGGTCAGCTCCAGCGCAGGGAAACGAGTTGCGTGATCAATGCCAGCCGGACGTCGGGATCGTCGAGATCGAGCGGGACGAGGTCGAGCAGCCGCCGCATGCGATATCTCAAGGTGTTGGGATGGATGCGAAGTTCTTTCGCGGCCGCGCGCGGGTCGCCGGGATGCCTCAGCCATTGGTAGAGCGTGTCGACGTAGCCGCTCTCGTGGGCTTCGTCGTGCGCGCGCAGCAAGCCGAGCGGACCCAGCTCGGCCACCTTCGCCGTGCTGGCCGCCGTCGCTCCGCGGTGCAGCGAAAGTGCCGTCCACGCCTCGTCGAAGACCACGACGCGGCCCGGCACGAGCTTCGCGCGTAGCAGGCTCAGTGCCTCGTCGGCTTGGGCGCGCGACGTCGCGAGCTCGCCGATCTCGCAGGCGGAACCCGCGGCCGCCCGCGGTGTCCCGCCCTTCCTCGACGACGGCAGGGCTTCGAGCGCGGCGCGGAGTTCGCCCCAGCCGTCGCCGTCCGGGACGACGGCGTAGAGCACGCCGCCGAGTTCGGTGGCCACCGGCCGCCTGCCGACGCCCTGCGAGATCCTTTCGAGGAGAGCGAGCCGCAGCCCCTCGTCGTCGCGGCCGTCACCGCCGGAGACCTCGATGACGACGACGCGGTGCGGCTCCTCGGACAGGTCCAGTTCCGCGATCGCCTTGCGCGGGCTGGCTTTCCCTTCGAGCACGGCGCGCAGGAGCTCGGCCGAGACCCGGCGCTGGGAATCGGTGTGCGCGCGGCGGCGCAGCAGATGCAGCGCGACGACGGGCGCCGCGTCGGCGAACGCGGCCGCGCGTTCGTCGGAGACCGGGCCCGCGACGACCGCCCACATCGACCCCAGCAGCTCACCGCCCATCCGGATCGGCACGATGAGCCGGGGCAGCGTGCCGTCGCGTTGCGCGGGCACGAAGATCGTTTGCCGCCCACGGGAAAGCTCGCGGAACACCCCTCGCGACCGGAACCGCGCGAGGACGTCGTCGGGAATCCGGCGGCCCATGATCGTGGACACGCGGGCCGAGTCGGTCAGGTCCTGCCGGGCCGAGTAGGCGAGCACCCGCGAGTTGGTGTCCTCGATGGTCACCGGCGCGTCGACCACCGAAGCGACCGCGTCCGCGAGCCGGAACAGGTCGCCGGAACCGGGGCCGCCGCCGTCCTCCAGCGCGTCCGACTCGTCGGCCAGCGCGTCGAGGACCGTCCTGAGCAGCCAGACCAGCTGGGCCCACGACGTCGCCGAGCGCACCTCGATCAACGCGATGTCCGCCGATTTCGCCGCCCGTTTCACCGACGGTTTCGCCGCGAGCGGCGGCTTCAGCAGGACGGCGGCGGCGCCTTTGGCCGCACTGTGCTTCACGAGCTCCGCGGCTTCGGGCGTTTCGGTGATCGCGACGCCGAGGACGAGGTCACCCGCGGCGAGCGTGTTGCCGGGTTCGGCGATGACGACGTCACCGACGGCGGGGGACTCCTCGGGGACCTGGAGGGCGTGCAGCAGCGTCGGGCCGACCCTGTCGACGACACTGCGCACGGAGACCATGGTGCGATTGTCCAGCAGGTGGGACCGTCGCACACGTCAGACCTGGTTCACGCCGACCCTGCCCGTGAGCCGCGGGTTGCCGTCGGCCATCCGGGGAGCGGACACTCCGATCCCATCCTGTCCATGACAGATACAAAGGGAGCCGGAGATGGCGATACGAGGTGTGCACAAGATCGTCGTCGGGGTGCGGGACCAGGAACGGGCGAAGAAGTTCTGGTCAGAGGTCGTCGGGTTCGAGATCACCACCGACGTGCCCTACGACGACAAAGGGAACCGATGGGTCGAGGTCGCTTCCCCCGATCGTGTGACGGCAATCGTCTTGAGTACCGCACCCGAGGACCTCAAACGCTTCGAAGTACGTGATGAACTCCCGACGGCCAACTTCTTCTTCTACGCCGACGACATCGAAAAGACGTACGAGGAGCTTTCGTCGAAGGGCGTCGAGTTCCCGGCGCGGCCGGAGAAGCAGCCATGGGGCTGGTGGGCGATGTTCACCGATTCGGAGGGCAACAGGTTCGCCCTTTCGGAACGGAATCCCACGTCCTGAGAGCGGTTGGGTGCTCCGTTCGGCGGAGCTAGCTTCGGTGACAACAGCCGAAACCCCTTGAACCGCTAGGAGAATCGCGATGAGCGCGGACGGATGGTCGTTCGAGACCAAGCAGATCCACGCGGGTGCGGCGCCCGACACCGCCACCGGCGCGCGGGCGACCCCGATCTACCAGACCACCTCGTACGTGTTCCGCGACAGCCAGCACGGCGCCGACCTCTTCAGCCTCGCCGAGCCGGGCAACATCTACACGCGGATCAACAACCCCACGCAGGACGTGCTGGAGCAGCGGCTCGCCGCGCTCGAAGGCGGGGTCGCGGCGCTGGCGTTCGCCTCCGGGTCCGCGGCGACGACGGCGGCCATCCTCAACATCGCGAACGCGGGTGACCACTTCGTCTCCAGCCCGTCGCTCTACGGCGGCACCTACAACCTTTTCCACTACACGCTGCCGAAACTCGGCATCGAGGTCTCGTTCGTCGACGACCAGGACGACATCGAGCAGTGGAAGGCCGCGGTCCGGCCCAACACCAAGCTGTTCTTCGCCGAGACGCTGGCCAACCCGGGCAGCAACGTCCTCGACATCCGCAAGGTCGCCGACGCCGCGCACGAGGCCGGTGTCCCGCTGATCGTGGACAACACCGTGCCGACCCCGTACCTCGTCCGCCCGATCGAGCACGGCGCCGACGTCGTGGTCCATTCGGCGACCAAGTACCTCGGCGGGCACGGCACCACGGTCGCCGGGGTGCTGGTCGACGGCGGCACGTTCGACTTCGGCAAGGACCCCGCGCGGTTCCCGGGCTTCAACGAGGCCGACCCGAGCTATCACGGTCTCAAGTACTGGGAGGCCCTCGGGCCGGGCGCGTACGCGGCCAAGGCCCGCGTCCAGATCCTGCGCGACACCGGCGCCGCGATCGCGCCACTGAACAGTTTCCTGATCCTGCAAGGGATCGAGACGCTGTCGCTGCGCCTGGAGCGGCACGTGTCCAACGCGCAGGCACTGGCCGAATGGCTGGAGCAGCGTGACGAGGTCGAGAAGGTGTACTACGCCGGGCTGCCGTCGAGCCCGTACCACGAGGCCGCGAAGAAGTACCTGCCGAAGGGCGCCGGCGCGGTGCTGTCGTTCGACCTGCGGGGCGGTGTCGAAGCCGGACGGGCCTTTGTGGACGGTACGGAACTGCACAGCCAGCTGGTCAACATCGGCGACGTGCGCAGCCTGATCGTGCACCCCGCCTCCACGACGCACAGCCAGCTGACCCCGGAGGAGCAGGCCTCCAGCGGCGTCACGCCGGGTCTCGTGCGGCTCGCCGTCGGGCTGGAAGGGATCGAGGACCTCAAGGCCGACCTCGAGGCCGGATTCCGGGCGGCCAAGGCGGCTTTGTGACCCAGGCTCCCGATCTCCCTCCCGCCACCGGTGCGTGGCGGGAGGGAGATCCGCCCGGCAGGCGCCGGTTCGTCACCGGCGTCCAGCCGCTCGAAACCGGGCGCGAGATCCCGTTCACGCTCGCCTACGAGACCTGGGGGACGCTGAATCCCGGCGCCTCCAACGCGATTCTGGTCGAGCACGCCCTCACCGGGGACAGCCATGCCGTCGGGCAGGCGGAGGAGGGACACGTCAGCCCCGGCTGGTGGGACGGTCTGATCGGGCCGGGCAAGGCGATCGACACGGACGCCTTCTTCGTCGTGGTCCCGAATGTGCTCGGTGGCTGCCAGGGTTCGACCGGGCCGTCTTCTCCGCATCCGGACGGAAGTCCTTGGGGCAGCAGGTTTCCCGCCGTGACCGTGCGGGACCAGGTGGCCACCGAGGCCGTCCTCGCGGACGCGCTGGGCATCGGCCGGTGGGCCGCGGTGCTCGGCGGTTCCATGGGCGGGATGCGCGCGCTGGAATGGGCGGTGAGCGAGCCCGACCGGGTCGGCGCACTGCTCGTGCTGGCGTCGACGGCGCAGGCGTCGGCCGACCAGATCGCCTGGGCCGCGCCGCAACTGCACGCCATCCGCTCCGATCCCGGCTGGCACGGCGGCGACTACCACGACGTCCCCGGCGGTGGTCCGCACGCCGGTCTCGGCGTCGCCCGCCGGATCGCGCACGCGACCTATCGCAGCGAAGCCGAGCTGGCACAACGCTTCGGCCGCCGCTACCAGGACGGCGAAGACCCGTTGCACGGTGGCCGGTTCGCCGTCGAGTCCTATTTGGACCATCACGCCGGGAAGCTGTCCCGCCGATTCGACGCCGGCAGCTACGTGGTGCTCACCGAATCGATGAACACCCACGATGTCGGCCGCGGCCGGGGCGGCGTCGCGAACGCGCTCGGCCGGATCACCGCGCGCACGGTCGCCGCCGGGGTGGACAGTGACCGGCTTTACCCGCTGTACCAGTCGCAGGCGATCGCGGACGGGGTCGCGGGGGCCGAGTTCGCCGTCATCGGCTCGCCGTACGGGCACGACTCGTTCCTGATCGAGACCGAGCAGATCGGGCGGCTGGTGAAGCTCCTGCTGGGTTAGCCCGGTCAGCCGCACGGTGCGACATGCCGTTGTGAAAGCCACTTTCGCAACCTTCAACGTTGCGAAAGTGGCTTTCACAACGCGTTCTCGCCGGATCGCCTGCCCAGTCGCCGCCGCTCAGCGTTCCCAATGTGGCATCAGGGACATTGGGCGTCCCTGATGCCACATTGGGAACCCGACCGGCTCCCGATTCGCTGACCTGGCATGTCGCGGCGGCCGCAGAGTGAGAGTGGCTAGGTGCTGTCTTGTAAGTCCCGTTCGATGGGCTTCGTGATCCAGGTGGTCTCTGGCGGTGCGGGCCGATTCGGTCTCGTACCGGGTTGTACTCGGCTGGATCGCCCCGTGCCGTCAGAGGCCGCCTGGGCGCGAAGACCGCGGACGGACTTACAGAACAGCGCCTAATCCGCCACGGCGTCCGAGATCCAGGGCGCCACGGGCAGGTCCCGGTCCAGGCATTCCGCCGACAGCCGGATCGTCCAGCGCAGCGCCTGCAGCACCAGGCTGTCGACCTCGTCCGGCGCGGCGTTGGCGAGCGCGATCTCGACCTGTTCCTGCGCGGCCTCGCTGTTGCCGTGCACCTCGGCCAGCAGCGTGCGCACGGCCGTCCGCACCGGCGGATCCGCCTGGTCGATCGAGACCTCTTCACCGTCCTCGTCGAACACCTGCACCTTGACCGGCGCACTGCCGCCGTCGCCGAGGGTCGACACCATGGCGCTGCATTCGCCGAAGAGCATCATCACGAGCTCTTTGGTCTCTTCGGAGCGGGCCCGGGGCTCGACAGCGGTCGGCGTGAGCTCGTCGAGCGCCTCGGCGTCCTCCCCGAGGCTGATCGCCACGAGCGCACGCTGCGCCTTTTCGACGAGCCTCCGCTCGTACTCGCTCCTGTCCGGCTCCACGTGCCTATCAAACACCAGAGGACCGAAAAGTGGGGATAGGCCGAAACCCGGACGTGGTCACTTCGCGGCGTGCAGTGCACCCAGCGCGAGGCGACAGAGCATTTCGGCCAGTTCGCTGTCACCGAGATGGCGGTTGTACGGAGTCGAGTTGATCAACCCGAAGACCGCGTGCGCCGCCGAGCGCGCCTGCCGCTCGCCGATCCCGGGGACGGCGTCGCTGATCGCGCGCACCCAGACCTCGACGTACTGACGCTGCATGGCGCGGACCTGTTTGCGGTCACTGTCGGTGAGGTTGGCGAGGTTGCGCTCTTGGACGGTGATCAACGCGGGATGCGCGAGCGCGAAGTCCACGTGAAAATTCACCAGTGCTTCGAGAACCTCGCCCGGCTCGTCCCGCTGACTCGCCCTGGCCGTCCCGCCGTCGAGGAGGTAGCGGCTGATCGAGTTCAGCATCTCGCCGAGAATGGCGTCCTTACTGCGGAAATGCCGGTACAGCGCCGGGCCGGAGATGCCGACGGCCGCGCCGATGTCGTCGATGCCGACGCCGTGGAAACCGTGGTGGGCGAAGAGCTCCGCGGCGGCGGCCATGATCTGTTCGCGCCTGTTCGCCTTCTCGCCGTTCACGAGTGGGGTGGGGTTCGCCGGCATCTGGCCATATTAAGGCCGCGTGTTAGCGAGCGCTAACACGTGGCCGTACTTCCAGCCTGAGCCAAGCGGGTTACCTGGGAAAATGACCCTTTTGCGTTGGGCTACCACCTGGTAATGCTGTGACTCGTTAACTTGTCACAAAGGAGTGACCATGTCCGTCCCTGCTCGGATCAAAGCACTTTCCTTCACTCGTTTAGGTGCGGCGCTGGGGGTCGCCGTCCTCGCCACCCTCGGTCTCGCGGGCACCGCCCAGGCGGCGACCAACTACGTGGCGCTCGGTGACTCGTACTCGTCCGGCGTCGGTGCCGGCAGCTACGGGAACTCGGGCGACTGCATGCGCAGTGCCAACTCCTATCCCCAGCTGTGGGCCAACGCCCATTCCGGGACCACCTTCAAGTTCGTCGCGTGCTCGGGGGCGCGCACCGGCGACGTCCTCAACCAGATCGCGAACGTCACCTCCAGCGCCACGCTGGTGACGGTCTCGGTCGGCGGCAACGACGCCGGGTTCGCCGACGTCATGACCACCTGCACCACCGGCAGCGACCAGACCTGCGTCAACCGGGTCAACACCGCGAAGACCTACGTGAACAACACGCTTCCCGGGCTGCTGAACAACGTCTACGCCAAGATCAAGGCGAAGGCGCCCGGCGCGAAGCTGGTCGTCCTCGGGTACCCGCGCTTCTACACGGTGCCGGGTTCGTGCTCGGTCGGGCTGAGCGACACCAAGCGCTCGGCGATCAACTCGGGTTCCGACGCGCTGGCGTCGGTGCTCTCGGCCCGCGCGTCCGCGAACGGCGCGAAGTTCGTCGACGTGCGGAGTGCCTTCACCGGGCACAACATCTGCTCGTCGGCCGACGACTACCTGCACAGTCTCACCTGGCCGATCGTGAACTCGTACCACCCGACGGCCGCCGGCCAGCGCGGTGGCTACTACAACCCGCTGGTCTCCGCGATCGGCTGAGTCCCGCTCCCAAGTACATGAAGGCCCCCTTCCTTGCGCCTAGGTGCAGGAAGGGGGCCTTCATGTACTTCCGGGGCGCGGTGGACAAGCGAGGTTAGTGGGCGTTAACCTGACGGCACGAGTTAACGACGGCTAACTTGGCGACGAGGAGCCATGGACACACCCGTACTGAGTACTTCCGCCGACCCCGGCAGCGACGAGTACACCCGCAGCGTCACCTCCCACGCGGAGTTGGTCGAGGACCTGCGCAAGCGCCTCGCCGCCGCCCGGCTCGGGGGCCCGGAGAAGTCCCGGACCCGGCACGTCGAGCGGGGAAAGCTCCTGCCGCGCGACCGGGTCGACACCCTCCTCGACCCGGGTTCGCCCTTTTTGGAGCTGTCCCCGCTGGCCGCCACCGGACTGTACGACGACGAAGCGCCGTCGGCCGGGATCATCACCGGAATCGGGCGGGTCTCGGGCCGCGAATGCGTGATCGTCGCCAACGACGCGACGGTCAAGGGCGGCACGTACTACCCGATGACGGTCAAGAAGCACCTGCGCGCGCAAGAGGTCGCGCTGCACAACAACCTGCCGTGCGTCTACCTGGTGGACTCCGGCGGCGCGTTCCTGCCGAGGCAGGACGAGGTCTTCCCGGATCGTGAACACTTCGGCCGGATCTTCTACAACCAGGCCACGATGTCCGCGCGCGGCATCCCGCAGATCGCCGCGGTGCTCGGCTCCTGCACGGCGGGCGGCGCGTACGTCCCCGCGATGAGCGACGAAGCGGTCATCGTGCGCAATCAGGGCACGATCTTCCTCGGCGGCCCACCGCTGGTGAAGGCCGCGACGGGCGAGGTCGTCACGGCCGAGGAGCTGGGCGGCGGCGACGTCCACTCGCGCCAGTCCGGCGTCACCGACCATCTGGCCGAAGACGACGCGGACGCGCTGCGCATCGTTCGCTCGATCGTGTCTACTTTGGGTCCGCGCACGCCGCGCCCGTGGGACGTCCTCCCGACGGAAGCACCCGTCGCCGATCCGAACGAGCTGTACGGCGTCGTCCCGACCGATCCGCGCGTGCCCTACGACGTCCGCGAGGTCATCGCGCGGATCGTCGACGGCAGCCGGTTCGGCGAGTTCAAAAAGGAGTACGGCTCGACGCTGGTCACCGGGTTCGCCCGGATCCACGGCCACCCCGTCGGCATCGTCGCGAACAACGGCGTCCTCTTCGCCGAGTCCGCGATGAAGGGCGCGCACTTCATCGAGCTGTGCGACAAACGCTCGATCCCGCTGCTGTTCCTGCAGAACATCACCGGATTCATGGTCGGCCGCGCCTATGAGGCGGGCGGTATCGCCAAGCACGGCGCGAAGATGGTCACCGCGGTGGCCTGCGCCCGCGTGCCGAAGCTGACCGTCGTCATCGGCGGCTCGTTCGGCGCGGGCAACTATTCGATGTGCGGCCGCGCGTACTCGCCGCGCTTCCTGTGGATGTGGCCGAACGCGCGGATTTCGGTGATGGGCGGCGAGCAGGCGGCTTCGGTGCTCTCCACCGTCCGGCGCGACGCCATCGAGGCTCGCGGCGGCGAATGGTCCGCGGAGGACGAAGAGGCCTTCAAGGACCCGATCCGCGATCAGTACGAGGCGCAGGGCAGTCCGTACTACTCGACGGCGCGGCTCTGGGACGACGGCGTGATCGACCCGGCGGACACCCGCACGGTGCTCGGCCTCGCGCTGTCCGCGGCGGCCAACGCGCCACTTTCCGATGTCAACTACGGCGTTTTCCGGATGTGAGCATGTTCGACACGGTTCTGGTCGCCAACCGCGGTGAGATCGCCGTCCGCGTGATCCGTTCGCTGCGAGGGCTCGGCATCCGCTCGGTCGCGGTGTACAGCGACGCGGACGCCGACGCGCGGCACGTCCGCGAGGCGCATACGGCTGTCCGCATCGGCCCCGCCGAGGCGGCGAAAAGCTATCTGTCCATCCCGGCGATCGTCCAGGCGGCGCTCGACACGGGCGCGCAAGCGGTCCACCCCGGCTACGGCTTCCTCGCGGAGAACGCGGAATTCGCCCGAGCCTGCGCCGAGGCCGGACTGGTCTTCATCGGCCCGCCGGTCGAGGCGATCGACGCCATGGGCGACAAGATCCGCGCCAAGGCGACGGTGTCCGAGGCGGGCGTCCCGGTGGTGCCCGGTGCGTCCGATGTGGACATTCCCGAAGGCGGGTTCGCCGACGCGGCGGAGAAGGTCGGGTTCCCGCTGCTGCTCAAGCCGTCCGCCGGCGGTGGAGGCAAGGGCATGCGGCTGGTCACCGAAGTGTCCGAATTGGACGCCGCCGTCGAGTCCGCCCGGCGTGAGGCCAAGGGTTCCTTCGGTGACGACACGCTGCTCATGGAGCGCTTCGTCACGACGCCGCGCCACGTCGAGATCCAGGTGCTCGCCGACACCCACGGCAACGTGATCCACCTGGGTGAACGCGAATGCAGCCTGCAACGCCGCCACCAGAAGATCATCGAAGAGGCGCCTTCGGTTCTGCTGGACGAGGTCACGCGCGCCAGGATGGGCGCGTCCGCCGTCGAGGCCGCGCGCTCGGTGGGCTATGTCGGCGCGGGAACGGTCGAGTTCATCGTGTCGGCCAAGGCGCCGGACGAGTTCTTCTTCATGGAGATGAACACCCGCTTGCAGGTCGAGCATCCGGTGACCGAACTGGTGACCGGTCTCGACCTCGTCGAGTGGCAGGTCAAGATCGCCGCGGGCGACGTGCTCACCGTGTCCCAGGACGACGTCCGGCTGGACGGCCACGCCGTCGAGGCCCGCGTCTACGCCGAGGATCCCGCTCGCGGGTTCATTCCGACGGGCGGGACCGTGCTCGCGGTCCACGAGCCGTCCGGTGAGGGCGTGCGCGTCGACTCGTGGATGAGCGAGGGCGCGGTCGTCGGCTCGAACTACGACCCGATGCTGGCCAAGGTCATCGCCTGGGGGCCGGATCGCGCGGCCGCGCTGCACCGGCTGGATCTGGCCCTCGCCGACACCGCGTTGCTCGGTCTGGGCACGAATGTCGCCTTCCTGCGCGGGCTTCTCGCCGACGACGACGTCCGCGAAGGCAAACTCGACACCGAACTCGTCGACCGCCGACTGTCCACTTTGGTCTCCGAAGAGGTGCCGCCGGAGTTCTTCGTGGCGGCCGCGCTCGACAGGCTGCTTTCCCTGCAGCCGCAGGGGTCCGTCATCGATCCGTGGGACGTTCCCGACGGCTGGCGGCTCGGCGCGTCCGGCGGCATCGACTTCGCTTTGAAGTCCGGGGGTTCCGAAGCCGTGGTGCGAGTGCAGGGCACCCCGGCGAACGCTCTCGTCAGTGTCGACGGTGCCGAAGCGGTGCGGGTTTCCGCGCGGCGCGAGGGCGATCTGCTGGAAGTCCGGCATCCCACCGGGTTCCACCGCTACCGGCACGCGGCCGGGAGCGGGAAGACCGTGTGGCTCGCGCGTGACGGTCACAGCTTCGCGATCGGCGAGCGCGAAAGGCTGCGTTCGGCCGCCGGTGCCGCGGGCGGTGCCGGACCGGTGAGCAGTCCGATGCCCGGGACCGTGCTCGTGGTCAAGGTCGCGGCCGGCGACGTCGTGACCGCCGGGACGCCGCTCGTGGTCGTCGAGGCGATGAAGATGGAGCACACGATCACCGCGCCGATCGACGGCGTGGTCAGTGAACTCCCCGTCCGGGCGGGCCAACAGGTCGCGCTGGACGAAACGGTAGCCGTGGTGACACCCCAAAAGGATGGCCAATGATCGACTTCAGGCTGGATGACGAGTACGACGCGCTGCGCAAGACGGTCGAGGAATTCGCGCGCTCCGAAGTCGCCCCGGTCATCGGCGACCTGTACGAACGGGAGGAGTTCCCGTACGAGATCGTCGCGAAGATGGCCGACATGGGCCTGTTCGGCCTGCCGTTCCCCGAGGAGTACGGCGGCATGGGCGGCGACTACTTCGCGCTGTGCCTGACGCTGGAGGAACTCGCGCGCGTCGACTCCTCGGTCGCGATCACCGTCGAGGCCGGGGTTTCCCTGGGCGCCATGCCGATCTACCGGTTCGGCACCGAGGAACAGAAGGAGAAGTGGCTTCCCGAGTTGTGCGCCGGCACCGCGCTCGGCGCCTTCGGCCTCACCGAACCCGGCGGCGGCTCGGACGCCGGCGCCACCCGCACGCGCGCGAAACTGGACGGCGACACCTGGGTGATCAACGGCAGCAAGTCGTTCATCACCAACTCCGGCACCGATATCACGAAACTGGTCACGGTCACCGCCGTCACCGACGTGAAGGAGAACGGGCGCAAGGAGATCTCGGCGATCATCGTCCCGTCCGGCACCCCGGGCTTCGCCGTCGCGCCGAAGTACTCCAAGGTCGGCTGGAACTGCTCGGACACGCACGAACTCTCGTTCGACGACGTCCGCGTCCCGGCCGAGAACCTGGTCGGCGAACGCGGCCGCGGCTACGCCCAGTTCCTGTCCATTTTGGACGAGGGCCGCGTCGCGATCGCAGCGCTGAGTGTCGGGCTCGCGCAGGGCTGTGTCGACGAATGCCTGAAGTACGTCAAGGAACGCGAGGCTTTCGGGCACAAGATCGGTGAGTACCAGGCGATCCAGTTCAAGATCGCCGACATGGAGGTGCGCACGCACACCGCGCGGCTGGCGTACTACGCGGCGGCGTCGAAGATGCTGCGCGGCGAGCCGTTCAAGAAGGAGGCGTCGATCGCGAAGCTCGTCGCGTCGAACGCCGCCATGGACAACTCGCGCGACGCGACGCAGATCTTCGGCGGGTACGGCTTCATGAACGAGTTCCCGGTGAGCCGTTTCTACCGGGACGCGAAGATCCTGGAGATCGGCGAAGGGACTTCGGAGGTGCAGCGGATGCTGATCTCGCGGCACCTCGGCGTCGCCTGACACCCGCGGACGTGACAAGGGCGCCGGTGCCGCGTCGATCCAGGTGGTCGTGAGTGGTAAGTGTCGTTAGAACGTCACTTACCACTCACGACCACCTCAGCCGAACAGTTAGGCGAGGTCGGCCGGGGCGCGTCCGCCCTCCCTCGTCTGCCTGAAGTCCGTGAAGGGCTCCTTGCCTACCCTCAAGGTAGGCAAGGAGGCCTTCACGGACTCGGCGATCGCCACCTCCTCCCCAGAAGCACCTGCAGTCACAGCGGGCGCGCGTAAAGGACTCCTTCACGCGGCTCAGCCGAGGAGACTCGACCTTCACAGCACCCCTTTACATGAAGGCCCCCTTCCTTGCGCCTAGGTACAGGAAGGGGGCCTTCATGTACCGGAGCCGTGCGGTCCTCGTGGGCGTGGGCCGAGGGGTCGCGACAGAAGGCCCGCGCATCCTCGCGATGTTGTAGAACGGAAGCATGAGCGATTTCATCATCCGCAAGGGTGGTTCTGGGGACTTCCAAACGCTGCTGGACATGTTCGACGAGGTCGTCGCGTGGCTGGCCGGGCGGGGGAGCGCGGGTCAGTGGGGCACCGAGCCGTGGTCCACGATCCCGAAGCGGGTCGAGCGGGTCCGCGGGATGGTCGACGGGCCGGGGCTGTACATCGCCGAGATCGGCGGCGAGGCGGCCGGGGCGATCATCCTCGGTGACCGGTTTCCGCACGTCTCGCCGGTCGACGAGCCCGAGATCTACCTCGGTCTGCTGCTGACCTCGCGCCGGTTCACCGGGCACCGGGTCGGCTCGCGGCTCATCGAGTTCGCGCTGGCCGAGGCGCGGGAACGCGGTATCGGGCTGGTGCGGGTCGACTGCTGGGCAGGCGGCGACGGCGACCTGCAGCGTTACTACGAAAGCCAGGGCTTCAAGCCGACGGAGCGCTTCGACGTCAAGGGCTGGATCGGGCAGGTGTTCGAGCAGCGGCCGCTGATTTAGGCTCGGGAGCGCGGCTCCTCCGTTGAGGGTGGTGGCGGGGCATGGATGGGTGGCGTCCGGGCGGCTTCGGGTGCACCATAGTTGACACATCGCCAACAGTGCCCCGGACAGCGAACCCGCAGAGGAGCCCCCATGGCCAAGCGTGAACGTTCCCTGGCAGGCAAGGTCGTCGTGATCACCGGGGCGGCGCAGGGCATCGGCGCCAGTACCGCGACGGCGCTGTCCCGGCTCGGCGCGAAGGTGGTCATCGGCGATCTCGACCAGGTGCTCGCGGAGAAGACCGCGGCCGGACTGGGCGCGGAGGCGCTGCCGCTCGACGTCACCGACACGAAGGGGTTCACCGAGTTCCTCGACGAGGTCGAGCGGCGCGTCGGCCCGATCGACGTGCTGATCAACAACGCGGGCATCATGCCGCTCGCGCCGCTCGACGAAGAGGAGGACGCGGCGACCCGCAGGCTCCTCGAGATCAACCTGCACGCGGTCATCCACGGCACCAGGGAAGCCGTGAAGCGGATGCGCCCGCGTGGCACCGGCCACATCGTCAACATCGCCTCGATGGCGGGAAAGGCCGGATTCCCCGGCGCCGCCACCTACTGCGCCACGAAACACGCCGTCGTCGGTTTGTCGGAATCGGTGCATCTGGAATTGCACGGAACCGGCGTGCTGGTGTCCTGCGTGATGCCCGCGGTGGTGCGCACGGAACTGGCCAGCGGGCTCGGCGAGGCGAAATTCTTCAAGTCGGTGCAGCCCGAAGATGTGGCGCAGGCCATCGTCGATGCGTTACGCCGTCCCAAGTTCGACGTCTTCGTTCCCGCGTCGCTGGACGCCATGGGCAGGATCACACGGCTGCTTCCGCGCCGCCTCGGCGAAGGGCTGCTCCGTGCCCTCGGCGGCGACAAGATTCTGTCCTCCGCAACGCATTCCAGTGCTCGCGCGGAGTACGAATCGCGGGCCGCGCGCAGTGCCCCGGCCGCGGAAAAGGACGCCGGTTCTTAACTCGTACGGCCTAGCCACTGTCCGAAATGGACGGCCTGTGACGGTGGCGGTGTTGAGTCGTGCGCCCCCAACCGGCAAGATTACGTCTTACCGCGTTGAATCCCCAGGAGGCACACCATGGCCACACCCCCGGCACGGCTCGCCGCCGCCGCGTCGAACGTCGTCGGGAAGGTGCTGCACGGTGGTGTCGCCGACCTCCGCCCGGTTCCGCGCGTCCTGATCGACCAGGGTCCCAACCGGTCGGTCTACCGGCTCCGCACCAACGGGAAACCGGTGGACGGGCCGCCGGTGCTGCTGGTGCCGCCGCTGGCCGCGCCCGCGCTGTGCTTCGACCTGCGCCGCGGGTGCAGCCTCGCCGAGCACCTGGTCGACGGCGGCCGCAACACCTACCTGGTCGACTACGGGAACGTCGCCTTCTCCGACCGGCGCCTCGGCATCGAGCACTGGATCGAAGAGGTCCTCCCGCGCGCGATCCGCAAGGTCAGCGAGGACTCCGGCGGCCAGGGCGTGCACGTCGTCGCCTGGTGCCTCGGCGGGATCTTCTCCCTGCTGACCACCGCCGACCAGCCCGATCTGCCGATCGAGTCGATCGCGACCATCGCGTCGCCCTTCGACTTCACCGCGATCCCGCTGATCGCCCCGTTCCGTCCGCTGGTGGACCTCACCGGCGGCCACCTGCTGACCCCGATCTACCGCGTGCTCGGCGGCGCACCGTCCTATTTGGTCAGCCGTGTCTTCCGCGCGACCGGGATCAGCAAGGAGATCACCAAACCGCTGGCGATCCTGAAGAACCTCGACGACCGGGACTACCTGGCGCAGATCGAGGCCGTCGACCACTTCATGGACAACATGATCGCCTACCCCGGCCGGACGTTCGGCCAGATCTACCACCGGTTCTTCCGCGCCAACGACCTCGCCGAGGGCACGGTCGACCTCAACGGCCGCATCATCGCGCTGTCCGGCGTCAAGGTGCCCACCCTGGTCATCGCCGGGCAGAACGACACGATCGCCCCGCGCGCGGCCGTCGAACGGCTCACCGAACTGCTGGACAACTCGCCGTCGGTGACCTTCGAGACCGCGCCCGGCGGGCACCTCGGCGTCCTCACCGGCCGGAAGGCGCGCGACACCACGTGGCGCTACCTCGACCGGTTCCTCGACGAGCAGGCCGCCTGAGCCTCAACCGGCGAGTTCGTCGCCCGTGTCCGGTTCGCGCTGAGGCGGCGTCATCGCGCTGCGCAAGGACTGGCGTGGCGCGATGAGGTCGACCATTTCGGTGATCTGACGCCAGGCGTCGGTGATCTCGGCGGTCGCGCGGTCGCGTTGCAGGACGATCGTCGACAACGCCAGCGCCGTCATCCCCACGGTGGCGTCGAAGGCCTGCACGTGCAGCATCCGGGTGGCCAGCTCGTAGGAACCGTAGGGGCCGACCCCGTGCACGGCGGCGAAGACCGCGGAGGCGCAGGCGCACAGGGAATACAGCAGGGCGCCGGCCTGGCGGAAGCGCAAAGCCGCCCAGACGAGCACCGGGAAGACCAGGAACAGCTTGGACGCGGTGGCGAACGCGAGGACCGCCGTGCCGAGGCTGCAAAACGTGAGCGCCACCGCCTCGGCCCAGCGGGCGAGCGGAACGCGGGTCGGCAGGCGGAACCTCGGCGCCAGGAGCAGCAGGGGCGTGACCGTCAGGACGCCCATCGCGTCACCGGTCCACCACACGAGTGTCGTGGCCCAGAAGTCCCCCGGGCCCAACGCGCCGTCGAGGACCAGCACTCCCGTGCCCAGCACGGCGCTGACGGCCGTACCCCCGGCCGCCCCGACCGCCACCAGGAGGACGGCGTCGGGAAGCCGGTCGAGCTGGTTGCGGAAACCCGCCCGCCGCATCATCGCGTAGGCCAGCATCGGGCCGATCGTGTTCCCCGCGGAGATCACCAGGACCGTGACCAGGGAAGGCCCGAGGGCGATGTTCGTCAGAAGGGCGCCGAGGAAGATCCCCGGCCAGTACCTGGGCCCCAGCAGCATCGGCACCGCCAGCGCGACTCCCGCCGCCGGCCACAGCGGTGAGATCTGGTCCCGCACGATCGCCCATTGGATGCCGATCTGGCCAGCCGCGAAGTAGCAGAGCGTGACGCCGAGGACGATGAGGCACCAGCGTGCGGCAGGGGAGAGCTGTCGAGCGGCGAGTCTCATCGCGACTCCGGCCTTCGCGGTCTGGGAAGGCTAAGAGAGTACCTCTGTTCGGCCGCCTCGGCGGTTCACTTGATGGTGTTGTCATTCTGTTGGGAATAAACAAAAAAGGGGCCCGTGCAGCTGCACGGGCCCCTTCACGGCACTTCGGCGCTACTTGAGCTCGGCAGAAGTCTTGCCCAGGATCCGGCGCGCAACGATCAGCTGCTGGATCTGTTGCGTGCCTTCGAAGATGTCGAGAATCTTCGCGTCCCGGCTCCACTTCTCCAGCAGCGATTCCTCGGTGTAGCCCAGGGTCCCGGCCAGCTCGACGCATTTCAGCGTGATCTCGACGACCGACCGGCCGGCCTTCGCCTTGGCCATCGAGGCCTGGAGTGAGTTCGGCTTGCGGTTGTCGGCCATCCACGCCGACTCCATGGTCAGCAGGTACGCCGATTCGTAGTCGGCCTCCAGTTGCAAGAACGTGGCGGCCGCCGCGTGCTGGCTGTGCACGGGCTTGTCGTAGTCGATGGTCACCCCGGCGCCGGTGAGGATCTTCCGGGTCTCCTCCAGCGCCGCGCGGGCGACGCCGATGGCCATCGCGGCGACCAGCGGACGGGTGTTGTCGAAGGTCTGCATGACCCCGGCGAAACCCTTGGCGGTGTCGATCTCCGGCGTGCCGAGGAGGTTCTCCTTGGGCACGCGGACGTTCTCGAAGCGCAGCACGGCGGTGTCGGAGGCGCGGATGCCGAGCTTGTGCTCGACGCGCACCACCTCGAAGCCGGGCGTGCCCTTCTCGACGACGAACGACTTGATCGCCGCGCGGCCCTTCGTCTTGTCCAGGGTGGCCCAGACGACGACGGCGTCGGCACGTTCGCCCGCGGTCACGAAGATCTTCTCGCCGTTGATCACGTACTCGTCGCCGTCCAGGCGCGCGGTGGCGGTGATCGCGGCCGAGTCCGAGCCGCAGTCCGGTTCGGTGATCGCCATCGCGGCCCACAGTCCGGAGAACTTCTTGAGCTGTTCGTCCGTGGCGACCGAGCCGATCGCGGCGTTGCCGAGCCCCTGTCGCGGCATGGACAGCAGCAGGCCGACGTCGCCCCAGCACATCTCGATCGTGCCGAGCACGATGTTGAGGTTGGAACCGTTGCGGTTGCCCGGTTTCTCGTTCTTCTCGGAGCGGCGGACGCCCGCCGCGCCCGCGCCGCCCTCGCCGGAGGAGTTCAACCCGTCCAGCAGCGCGGCGAACATGTCGAGTTCGGCCGGATAGGTGTGCTCGGCGCGGTCGTACTTGCGCGAGATCGGCCGGAACACCTCGGCCGCTGCCTGGTACGCCTGGTTGATCAGCGTGCCGGCCTTCTTCGGAACCTCAAGGTTGATCATGATTGCCTTTCGAAAGTCCTAGAGAAGGACGGCGCCTTCCATCACGCCGATGGCACGGAGGTCGCGGTACCAGCGCTCGACCGGGTGTTCCTTCACGAACCCGTGTCCGCCGAGCAACTGCACCCCGGCGCTGCCGATCTGCATCCCCTTGTCGGTGGCCAGTTTCCGGGCCAGCGCGACCTCGCGGGCGTACGGCTTTCCCTGTTCGGCGCGGGCGGCGGCGCGGAGCGCGACCAGCCGGAGTCCCTCCAGTTCGATGGCGATGTCGGCCACCGAGAACGCGACGGCTTGGCGGTGGCTCACCGGTTCACCGAACGCCTTGCGCTCGTTGACGTAAGGCACCACGTAGTCGAGGACAGCCTTCGCGGTACCGGCGGCCAGCGCGGCCCAGCCGAGCCGCGAGAGCCGGACGACCTCGGTGAAGACCTCGGCCTTCCCGCCGCCGAGCAGCGCTCCGGCGGGCAGCGCGACCTTCTCCAGGTGCAGCTTGCCGGTCGCCGCGCCGCGCAGGCCCATCGCCGGTTCGGTCTCGATGGTGACGCCGGAGTTCGACGACTCCACGAGGAACAGCGCCGGACCGCGCCCTTCGAGATCGGCCGACACGATGAACAGTTCGGCGTCCGCGGCCCTCGGGACCAGCGACTTCACGCCGTCGAGCTGGTAGCCCTTCGGCGTGCGGCGGGCCTTGGTGGCGGGCTTGAACGGGTCGAACAACGCCGTGCGCTCCTGGAGCGCGAGCGCCGCGGCCGGGACGTTCTCGCCGACGAACGCGGGCAGGTAGTCCGCCTGCTGCTGCTCGTCGCCGTAGGCCACCAGCGCGGTGCTGACCGCGGACGGCGCGAGCACCGCGACAGCCAGCCCGAGGTCGCCGTGCGCGAGGGCTTCGGCGACCAGCGCGTTCGTGACGACCGACCGCTCGGTGCCGACACCGCCCAGCTCCTCGGGGATGCCGACGAGCGTGATGCCGAGTTCGGCGGCGCGGCTCAACAGGCCTTCGGGGGCCTGGAGCTTGGCGTCGGCGTCGGCCGCGGCGGGCCGCAGCTGTTCGGCCGCGAACTCCGTCACGGTCTCGACGATGAGCTGCTGGTCCTCACTCGGGGTGAGATCGAACAGCCCCGTGTCCTCGGCCGGCGCGAGCCGCGCGGGCTTGCCGAGCTTCTGGGCGGATTTGAACGTCCGTCCCGCCGCGCCCGCGACCCGGAAGCCGTTGCGCGTCCCGGCACTGACCAGGTTCTGCACGGGCTTCCGAAGTCCGGCCCGTTCAATGACCTTGCTCCCGGCCAGCCGGGTGAGCGCGGACAGGCCAAGGCCCATCGCGTCTCGTTTCCTAGGCGCACCCACGGTGAGTCTCCCTGCCTCGCTTACCTACTCGTGAGTAGGTTAACTCCCTTGGGGCCGATGCGCCACCAGGGGGGAGGCGAACGTCACGCCGGTGAGTGATTCGGGTGGCCGGGCAGGACCGGATTACTCACGATCTTGCGCCTCATCGCCGAGGCAAGGGCTCTCGCCGAGAGTCGTCCGTCTGGACACGCGTGTCGTCCATCGGATCACGCGTGTCGTCCCTCCGGTCACGCGAAGCCGCCCGACGGTCACGTATCCAAGTCGCCTCTGGGGCCTAACCGTCCTCGCCACTCACGAGACCCACGACTTCCGCTGCCGGCCTCACGATCTTGCGCCTCTCGAACAGCACCAGTCCCACCGCCGCCGTCGCCACCACGCCGACCAGCACGATCGCCGGCACCAGCTCCAGCAGCGGAGTCGCGGCGAGCAGGACCACCGCGAGCACCAGCCGCTGGACGTTCCACGAGCCCAGGTTCCTCCGCCGCAACCCGCTCAATGCGACCAAGTAGAGCGCGAAGCCGCCGGTCAGCGCCCAAATCGGCGTCCCGTGCAGGCCGTCGGCGAGGCTGTGGTGTTCGGTGTCGGACACGTACAGCAGCGACTTCTTCAAGCCCAGCGCCACGAGCACGATCCCGGCGATGAGCGGGAGGTGCAGGAACGTGTAGGTGTCCGTGCCGATCTGCACCCGCTCCACGCCCTCCGCGCGCTTCAGGTTGTGTTCGGAGACGTGCGCGACGACGGCGAAGTACATCCACCACATCGCCGAAGCCAGCGTGAGCCCGAAGACGGCGGCCAGCGTGATCGGCCACGACATCGGGTACGAGCTGATCCCGATGCCGATCGCCACGATCGACTCGCCGAGCGCGATGATCACGATCAACCCGAACCGCTCGGCGAAATGGCCGGGCTGGTGCAGCCGCCAGTCCGAAGACCGGGTCCGGAAGACGTTGACGTAGTCGGCCAGCATCGCGACCGCCCAGATGCCGAGCTGGACCCAGCCGGAGAAGAAGGCCGCGACGGTCAGCAGCGCGACGCTCGGCAGCAGCCCGACGAACATCCTCATGATCACCTTGCGCAGTCCCGGATCGGTCCGGGCGGCGCCGAAGTAGGCGGTCAGGTGCAGCAGCCGCACGACGAAGTAGCAGCCGACGAACATCAGCGGCGCGTACAGGCCGCCGGGCAGATCGGTGAACGCCTCCGGGATCGTCAGCGAGACCAGGAACATCGTCCCCATCGCGGCGAACATCGCCAGCTGGGCGATGCCCCGGTCGACGTGCAGGGTGTTGGCCAGCCACGCGTAGGCGCACCAGCACCACCACAGCACGGCGATCGTGGCCACGCCCTGCCCGATGCCGAGCGGGGAGAGGTGGTCGGCCATCAGCTGGGTGGTCTGGGTGATGGCATAGACGAAGACGAGGTCGAAGAAGAGCTCGAGCGGGGAGACCTTGTGGTCTTCGTCCCGGGTCACCAGATGCAGGGGCACGCGCACATCGTGCCCGTCACTCCTTTGCGGGACACGCGAGTTTACTGAGAGCTGACTTTCAGCACCGCGTGCATCAACGCCGTCAGTTCGGCTTCGATGTCCGGGCGTCCGTTGACCCGCCGGGTGCGCGCGAGGTCGTTCGCGATGGTCAGCGCCGCGTGCACGGTGATCTTCACTTCGCGCAGGCTCAGCTCCGGACGGACTTCGGAAGCGAGCGCGATCCAGCGCGCGACGTAGTCCCGCTGGACCCGGATCAGGTCCGCCTTGTCACGCTCCGGCAATTCCATGGGGCTGCCGGAAAAGGACACCAGCAGCTCGGGAGTGTGGAGCAGCGTGTGCACATAGGACGCCGCCAGCCTGCGCAGCGCGTCGCGTTCGTCGTCGGTCCGCAGCGCGCGTTCCGCCGCGAGCGCCAGCCTGTCGGCCGCGCGGTGCCCGATCGCCACCATCAGCGCGGCCTTGCTGGGGAAATGCCGGTACACGCTGGGCCCGGCGATCCCGGCCGCCGCGCCGATCTCCTCCATGCTCACCGCGCGGAAGCCGCGCTGCCCGAAAAGCTCTGTCGCGGCGGCGAGGATCTGCTCGCGGCGGGACGGTTCGCCGAGCGCGATCGGCGGCGTCTCGTCCGCGGGCTCCAGGGGCTCGGGCAGTGTGACATGCAGCACCGACTCGGCCAGCTGCACGAGGATCTGCGCGAAGCGTTTCTTCGCCACGGACGTGTGATGGACGGACACGCTGCCGAAGACGCTCAGTCCCGCCCAGCACAGCAGTTCGGCGTCGTCGGGGGTCAGTTCGGGACGCAGCGCGAGCAGTGCCTTGGACCACGCTTCGAGGACCGCGCCCGACCGGCGGCGGATCTCCCGGCGGCCCTCCCGGGGCAGGTGCCTGCCCTCCCAGCGCCACAGCGCGGCGACCTCGCGCCGCTCCACGGCCTGTGCGGCGAGGGTGCCCAACAGGGCGTTGACCTGGGCGGAAGCCGGAAGGTCGACGTCGGAGAGGGTCTCGGTGGTGGCCTTCTCCATGTCGTCGATCCCGGAGAGCACGACGTAGGACAGCACCGCCTGCTTGTCCGCGAAATGCCGGTACAGCGCGGGGCCGGTGATCCCGGCCGCGGCGGCGATGTCGTTGATGCCGACGCCGTGGAACCCGCGGGCGCGAAAGAGCTCCGCGGCGAGGCCGGCCAGCTGGGCCTTGCGGTCGCGCGGTCGCGGGGAACGCTCGGTCGGGTGATCCATAGGTGAACACACGATAGCGCCGGTTGCGTGCATCGCAACCCATTGACACCATGGGGTTATCGCGGTTTATGTTAATGGCCATTAGCATGGCTACTGGTCGGTACGATCCGTCCTGTTACAGCGCCGTACTGCGGAGGAGTTTTTCTGTGAGTAGCGAGGCCTACATCTACGAGGCGATCCGTACGCCTCGCGGCAAGAACAAGGGCGGTGCCCTCCACGGCACCAAGCCGGTCGATCTCGTGGTCGGCCTCATCGAGGAACTGAAGGTCCGGCACCCGAACCTCGACCCCGCCGTGATCGACGACATCGTCCTCGGCGTCGTGTCCCCGGTCGGCGAGCAGGGCGCCGTGATCGCGCGCACCGCGGCCTTGAACGCGGGTCTTCCCGAATCCGTCGCGGGCGTACAGCTGAACCGCTTCTGCGCCTCCGGCCTCGAAGCCACCAACACCGCCGCGCAGAAGGTGCGCTCCGGCTGGGACCAGCTGATCATCGCCGGCGGTGTCGAGTCGATGTCGCGCGTGCCGATGGGCTCCGACGGCGGCGCGCTGTTCATGGACCCCGCCACCGCGTACGACAACTACATCGTCCCGCAGGGCACCGGCGCCGACCTGATCGCGACCATCGAGGGCTTCTCCCGCGAGGACGTCGACGCGTGGGCCGTGCGCTCGCAGGAGAAGGCCGAAGCGGCCTGGTCCGGCGGCTACTTCGCGAAGTCCGTCGTCCCGGTGAAGGACATCAACGGCGTCACGATCCTCGACCACGACGAGCACCGTCGTCCGGGTAGCACCGTCGAGGGCCTCGGCAAGCTCAAGCCCGCCTTCGCCGGCATCGGCGAGCTGGGCGGCTTCGACGCCGTCGCGCTCCAGAAGTACCACTCGGTCGAGAAGATCAACCACGTCCACACCGGCGGCAACTCGTCCGGCATCGTCGACGGCGCCGCCGTCGTCCTGGTCGGCAACGAGCAGATCGGCAAGGACTTCGGCCTGACCCCGCGCGCCCGCATCGTGGCGACCGCGACCGTCGGCTCCGAGCCCACGATCATGCTCACCGGCCCGACCCCGGCCACCGAGAAGGTCCTCAAGATCGCCGGCCTCACCCCGGACGACATCGACCTGTGGGAGCTGAACGAGGCCTTCGCCTCGGTCGTCCTCAAGTGGATCAAGGACCTGCGCCTCGACGAGGAGAAGGTCAACGTCAACGGCGGCGCCATCGCGATGGGTCACCCGCTGGGCGCCACCGGCGCGATGCTGGTCGGCACCGTCGTCGACGAGCTGGAGCGTCGTCAGGCGCGCCGCGCCCTGGTCACCCTGTGCATCGGCGGCGGCATGGGCGTCGCGACCATCATCGAGCGGGTCTGAGGAAGAGACAATGACTGAAGCGAAGACCATCCGCTGGGAGCAGGACGCCGACGGCATCGTCGTGCTCACCCTGGACGACCCGAAGCAGTCCGCCAACACGATGAACGCCGACTTCCGCGAGTCGCTCGGCGTGGTCGTCGACCGGCTGGAGGCGGAGAAGGACAGCATCACCGGTGTCGTCCTCACCTCGGCCAAGAAGACCTTCTTCGCCGGTGGCGACCTCAACGACCTGATCCAGGCCAAGCCGGAGAACGCGGCCGAGATCACCGAGAGCAGCGGCCTGATGAAGGGCCAGATGCGCCGGCTCGAGCAGCTGGGCAAGCCGGTCGTGGCCGCCATCAACGGCGCCGCGCTCGGCGGCGGCCTCGAAATCGCGCTCGCGACGCACTACCGCATCGTGGCCGACGTCAAGGGCAGCCAGATCGGTCTGCCCGAGGTCACCCTCGGCCTGCTCCCCGGCGGCGGTGGCGTGGTCCGCACCGTACGCCTGCTGGGCATCCAGAGCGCGCTGCTGAACGTGCTTCTCCAGGGCCAGCGGCACCGCCCGGCCAAGGCCAAGGAACTCGGCCTCGTGCACGAGCTCGTCGCCACCGTCGAGGAACTGGTCCCGGCCGCGAAGGCGTGGATCAAGGCCAACCCCGAGGGCGGCGTGCAGCCGTGGGACGTCAAGGGCTTCAAGATCCCGGGCGGCACCCCGTCGAACCCGAGCTTCGCGGCGAACCTGCCCGCGTTCCCGGCGAACCTGCGCAAGCAGATCAAGGGCGCCAACATGCCCGCCCCGCGGGCGATCCTGGCCGCGGCCATCGAGGGTTCGACCGTCGACTTCGACACCGCGATCACCGTCGAGACCCGCTACTTCATCAGCCTCGCCACCGGCCAGGTCTCGAAGAACATGACGAAGGCGTTCTTCTTCGACCTGCAGAGCATCAACTCCGGCGGTTCGCGGCCGGACGGCTTCGAGAAGTACACCGCCAAGAAGGTCGGCGTCGTCGGCGCGGGCATGATGGGCGCCGCGATCGCGTACGTCTCGGCGAAGGCCGGCATCGACGTCGTGCTCAAGGACGTCACCCTCGAAGGCGCCGAAAAGGGCAAGGGCTACGCGGTCAAGCTGGAGGAGAAGGCACTCTCCCGCGGCAAGACCACGCAGGAGAAGTCCGACGCGCTGCTCGCCAAGATCAAGCCGACCGACAAGGCGGAGGACTTCGCCGGCGTCGACTTCGTGATCGAGGCCGTCTTCGAGAGCGTCGAGCTGAAGCACAAGGTGTTCCAGGAGATCGAGGGCTTCGTCAACCCCGACGCGGTGCTCGGTTCCAACACCTCCACGCTGCCGATCACCTCGCTGGCCGAGGGCGTGCAGCGGACCGAGGACTTCATCGGGATCCACTTCTTCTCGCCGGTGGACAAGATGCCGCTGGTCGAGATCATCTGTGGTGAGAAGACCTCGCCCGCCACGCTGGCGAAGGTCTTCGACTACACGCTCCAGATCAAGAAGACCCCGATCGTCGTCAACGACAGCCGCGGCTTCTTCACCTCGCGCGTCATCGGCACGTTCATCAACGAGGCCGTCGCCGCGCTGGGCGAGGGTGTCGAGCCCGCGTCGATCGAGCAGGCCGGTTCGCAGGCCGGGTACCCGGCGCCGCCGCTGCAGCTGATGGACGAGCTGACCCTGACGCTGCCGCGCAAGATCCGCAAGGAGACCCGCGAGGCGATCGAGGCCGCCGGTGGCACCTGGAACGCGCACGCGTCCGAGGGTGTCATCGATCGCATGGTGGAGGAGTTCGACCGCAAGGGCCGCTCCACCGGCTCGGGCTTCTACGACTACGACGAGGCGGGCAAGCGGACCGGTCTGTGGCCGGGCCTGCGCGACGCGTTCAAGTCGGGCAGCGCCGAGGTCCCGTTCGAGGACCTCAAGGAGCGCATGCTGTTCGCCGAGGCGCTCGAAACCGTGAAGTGTTTCGACGAGGGTGTGCTCACCACCGTCGCGGACGCCAACATCGGCTCGATCTTCGGTATCGGTTTCCCGGCGTGGACCGGTGGTGTCATCCAGTACATCAACCAGTACGAGGGTGGCCTGCAGGGCTTCGTCGACCGCTCGCGTCAGCTGGCCGAGCGCTACGGCGACCACTTCAACCCGCCCGCTTCGCTGGTCGAGAAGGCCGCGAAGGGCGAGATCTACGAGTAACCCGTGCAATGAAAGGCCCCTTCATCGCAAATTTTGCGATGAAGGGGCCTTTCATGTCGTTCGGGGGCTAATGGGAAGACGGTTCCAGCGCCACGTGCGGCAACCGCCGGTCCAGCCAGCGGGGCAGCCACCAGGCGCGTTCCCCGAGCAGCCGCATCACCGCGGGCACCACGAGACAGCGGATCACGAACGCGTCCACCAGCACCGCGACCGCCAGCCCCAGGCCGAACTGCGCCAGCATCCGATCGGGATTGAGCAGGAACGCCCCGAACACCAGGATCATGATCACCGCCGCGGCCGTGATCACCCCGCCGGTGGAGGCGAGCCCTTCGCGGACGGCGTGGCGCGCGTCGCCGGTGCGCCGCCATTCCTCGTGCATCCGGGACACCAGGAACACCTCGTAGTCCATGGAAAGCCCGAAAACGATCGCGAAGATCAGCACCGGCACGAACGCCTCGATCGGTCCCGGTTGTGCCCCGAACAGGCCGTCGCCGAACACCGCGGTCATCACGCCGAGCGCGGCGCCGATGCTCAGCAGGTTCAGCACGGCCGCCTTGAGCGGGATCAGGATCGAGCGGAACACGACCATCAGCAGCAACGCCGACAATCCGACGACCACCAGGACGAACAGCGGCAGCCGGTCGCCGACTGCGTCCGCGAAGTCCACCGCGGCCGCGACGCTCCCACCGACCAGATACTCGCCGGGCAGCGTCGGCAGCACGTCGGTCCGCAGCCGTTCCACCAGATCGGCGGTCGCTTCGTCCTGCGGTGAAGACGTGGGGAAGGCGAGGACCGTCGTGACGCCTTGCCCCATCGGCGGCGTCACCTCGGCGATTCCCGGTGTGGCTTCGAGTTCCCTTCGCAGCGCGGCGCCATCGCCGTTCTCGGTGACCACGATCAGCGGCTCGCTGAACCCGGGGCCGAAGCCTTCGGACATCAGGTCGTACGCCTGTCGCGTGGTCGACGCTTCCGGATCCGTGCCCGCGTCGGCGAACCCGAGACGCATGCCGAGCGCGGGCAAGGAGAGTCCGACGAGGACGAGCAATCCGAGCGCGAGCGGCACCATCGGCCGCCGCTGGACCGCGTCCCCGAGCTTGCCCCAGGCCTTGCCGTGTTCCCGCTTGGCGGCGTGCTTACGAATGCCCTTTTCCAGACGGCGGCCGAAAAGGGAGAGCAACGCGGGCAGCAGGGTGACCGACGCGAGCATCGTCACGAGCACGGTCAGCGCCACCGCGAGAGCGACCCCGCGCAGCGAACCGAGGCCCAGCGCGAGCAGGCCGAGCAGCGCGATGATCACCGTGCCACCCGCGAACAGCACCGACCGGCCCGCGGTGTCGAGCGCCCGCCGTGCCGCCTGTTCACGGTCGAGACCACCCAGGATTTCGCTGCGATACCGCGAAAAGATGAGCAGCGCGTAGTCCACGCCGACACCGAACCCGACCAGCATCATCAGCGGCGACGTGTAACTCGCGATGTCGACGAACCTGCTGACCAGCACGATCACGCCGAGTGTGCTGCCGACGGCGAAGATCGCCGTGATCACCGGGAGCCCGGCGGCGAGGATCGAGCGGAACAGGAAGACGAGGATCACCAGCGCGGCCAGCAACCCGACACCTTCCGACGGGCCGCCGCTCTCGGTCGTCCGCTGGATCGGCTCGCCGCCGAGCTCGACCTGGAGCCCTGCCGACTCGGCCTTCTTCGCGGTGTCGACGACGCGCACGATGTCGTCGTACGGAAGATCTTTCGACTCGAGGTCGAAAGCGATGGCGGCGTAACCGATCGTGCCCTCGCGGGAGATCGCGGACGGGTTGTCGTACGGGCTCGTCACCGCCTTCACATGGGGCTGGGTACGAACTTCGGCGAGCATCGAGTCGATCGGCCCGCGTGCGGTCGCGAGCCCGCTTTCGGTCTTGAAGACGATCTCGGCGGTCGCGCCGGTCCGTGCGGGCGCCTGGGCCTTGAACAGGTCCATGATCTGCTGGGATTCGGTGCCCGGCAAGGAATGGTCGTCGTGGTAGGCGCTGCCCGCCAGCTGTGAACCCAGCGTGACACCGATGAGGGTGAGCAGCCAGAGCGAAACGGCGAGCCAGCGGTGGCGCTGCGACCAGCCCGCCAGCTTCGACAGGCCGCCCCCAGGCAGCCTGTCGGAGAGAGTTGTGGTGTCCATGGCGGAAAGCATCGGCTTTTCCCCGCCACGAATCGTCGGGCTCCGGCGGACACTCGGGCCACAACTTCCGGGTACCCCTAAGGAGCTTCCCGTACTACCGGGGTTGTGGTCACGGGGTCAACCAGCGAGGGGTGATCATGCCCGATTCGTAGGCCAGGACGACGAGTTGCGCGCGGTCGCGGACGTCCACTTTGGTCATGATGCGGCTGACGTGCGTCTTCGCCGTCGCCGGGCTGAGCACGAGCTCCTTCGCGATTTCGTCGTTGGACAGACCGGCCGCGACGAGGCTCATCACCTCCCGTTCCCGTTCGGTCAGCCGGTTCAGCACCGGTGAAGGCGCCGGGCGGGCCACCCGGCCGGCGAACTCCGAGATCAGACGGCGGGTGATCGACGGCGCGAGCAGTGCGTCGCCCCGGGCGACCACCCGGACACCATGGATCAGTTCCTCCGGCTCGGTGTCCTTGACCAGGAACCCGCTGGCGCCCGCGCGCAACGCGCCGTAGACGTCCTCGTCGAGGTCGAAGGTGGTGAGGATGACGACCTTGAGCCCGGTCAGCGCCGGGTCTCCGAGCAGATGGCGGGTCGCGGTGAGCCCGTCCATCTCGGGCATCCGGATATCCATCAGGACCACGTCGGGTTCGTGCTCGCGCGCGGCTTCGAGCGATTCACGCCCGTTCGCCGCTTCGGCGACCACGGTGATGTCGTCCTCGCCGTCCAAAATGGACTTGAACCCGGCGCGGACCAGCCGCTGGTCGTCGACGAGCAGGACCCGGATCATTTCTTCACCTGTAACGGAAGCCGTGCGCGGACGCGGAAGCCGCCGTCCTCGCGGGCGGTCGCGGTCAGCTCGCCACCGAGTGCCTCGGCCCGTTCGGTCATCCCGCGGATCCCGTTGCCGGGTTTCGCCGTGCCTCCCCGGCCGTCGTCGTCGATCTGCACGGACACATCATGCTGTGTGTAGCCGATCCGCACCACGACGGTGTCCGCGGCGGCGTGGCGCGCGACGTTGGTCAGCGCCTCCTGGACGACGCGGAAGGCGGCGTGTTCGACGTCGGGCGGCAGGTCCCGCGCCGTGCCGTCGATCTCGGTCCGGACGGTCAGGCCGTGCGCGCCCGCCGATTCGGCCAGTTCGGCGACCCTGGCCAGGCTCGGTGTATCGACCTGTCGCAGCATTCCCAGTGTGGCGCGGAGTTCACGCAACGCGTCCTTGCTGGTCTGTTTGATCGTGGCCAGGGCCTCCTCGGATTTCGCCGGATCCTTGCCGTGCAGCGCCGCGCCCGCCTGGACGTTGATGAGCGCCAGGTTGTGGCCGAGGGCGTCGTGCAGCTCACGCGCGATCCGGAGCCGTTCGTCCACGGCCCTGCGCTGTGCTTCGGATTCCTTGGTGCGCTCGGCCTCACGGCGGTAGAAGGTCACGGCTCCGACCGCGATCAGCGCGATGAACCAGCCCGCCATGAGCAGGAACGCGAAGTTGTCGACCTGCCGTGCGGCACCGGTCTGCGCCTCGCCGATCGCGACTCCGCCCATCGAGGCCGCCGCGACGACCGCCGCGCTGCGGATCCGCCCGGTGGAGGCGTTGTTGTACAGCGCGAAGGCGAACGCGAGCAGGACGAACCCGTCCGGATCGGTTCGCGGGTAGTAGATCGCGCAGCAGACCGCGGTGAAGATCGCGACCGGGAGCGGGTACCGGCGGCGCAGGAACAACGCGGCGCACGCGAGCACCACGCAGATCCAGCCGAGGACCGCGTTCCGCGGCGGTTCCGCGCTCGCGCCGAGCGAGACCGCGACGGAACTCGCGAGCACCGCCACGGTGACCGCGATTTCCGCCGAGTACCGCCGCAGGATCGCCACACGACGAGAGTAGCGCGATCTGCCTCGATTGACAAAATACTTTTTTACGTTCAAACTGGTTTTTGTGATCGAGGACATGGCGCCGTGAAGGACGTGCAGTGAAAGACGTGGAGTACCTGGAGCGGCTGGAGCAGGCCGAGGCCTTGCTGAAGCCGCAGCGAGTGGACGTCCTGCGGCAGTTGGCGGAGCCGCGGTCCTGCACCGAAGTGGCGGCGGTGCTGGACCAGACGCCGCAGCGGGTCTATTACCACGTGAAACGCCTGGTGGAAGCCGGGCTCGTGAAGCAGGTGTCGGAGCGGAAGGTGCGCGCCGTCAGTGAGGGCGTGTACCAAGCGACAGCGCGTTCGTACTGGCTGTCGCCCGGGCTGGTCGGCCGGATCGGCCCGCGGGCGGCACGGGACGAACTGAGTCTCGGCTACCTGGTGGACCTCATGGAGGAGGTCCAGTCGGACGTCGCCGCGCTCGACAGGACCGCGCCGGAGTTGCCGTCGATCGGGGTCTCGGGCGAGATCCGGGTGGAGCCCGAGCGGCGCCAGGAGTTCCTCGACGAGCTGAAGACGACTTTGCAGGATCTGTTCACCCGCTACGGCGGAGCGGAAGGCGACGCCTTCAAGCTCGCCGTGGCCTGTTACCCGAAGGGAGATACCCGTGACTGAACCGACGAGATTCCAGGTGCGCGTGCGCGCGCCGATCGACGAGGTCTGGCACGCGCTGCTCGACCCCGGGACGCTGCGCACGTGGCTTTCCGAGTACGCGGAAGTCGAACTGCCGTCCCGGTACGAGTTCTGGGGCCGCTACACGCCGGACGGGGACGTTCCCCGTCAGCGTCTGCTGGTGGCCGAGGACCACGTCCTGCGGTTCGCGTGGACCGTCGCCGGGACGGAGACCGTCGTCGAGTTCAAACTGACGGAGGACGGGGACTCGACGTCCTTGTCCTTCAGTCAGAGCGGTCTGCCGGACTACGGCGCGATGCTCGCCGACCCGGATTCGTCACTCGGCATGATGTACACGTTCTGGGCGCTGTCCGTGGCGAACCTCGTCGATCACGTCGAGGGGCGCCCGATCACCGCCCGCTGCGACCTCACTTCCCCGTTGATGAGCGAAGAACTGCGGATCGGCGCGCCGCGTGGCGAGGTCTACGCCTCGATCGCCGACCCCGCCGTGTTCACCCGCTGGTTCGGCGCCCGGATCGAGGCGGAGCCGCGTGTCGGCGGCCGGTGGGCGATGGGCTCGCTGGAGAAGGACCCGGATCCGGCGAAGATCGTCGACCTGGCACCCGACTCCAGGATGTCGCTCGCGTACCAGGACGGCGTCGTCGCCACATGGGAACTCGAGGACTCCGGCGGCGGTACCAGGCTGACGTTCGTCCAAAGTGGATTTTCGGAGGAGAACCCGCCCTACGGGTCGTGGATGGGCTGGCTCAGCGGCCTGGCCGAACTGCGGCGGTTCCACGAGATCGACAGCTGGCTCCCGCTGTGGGCCGACGTCCACTTGGAAGGAATGCCCGAGGGACTCATCACACTGGACGGGAAATAGGGGGATCCGATGTTGCTCGAAGGCAGGAACGCGATCATCTACGGGGCGGCGGGCGGGATCGGGAGCGCGGTGGCTCGCGGATTCGCCAGGGAGGGCGCGACGGTCCACCTCACCGGCCGCACGCTGAAAAAACTCGACGCGCTGGCCGACGAAATCCGGGCAGCGGGCGGGAAAGCCGAAACGACGGAGTTCGACGCGCTCGACGAAGCGGCCATCGACGAGCACGCCGCTTCGGTGGCGTCCTCGGCGGGAAGCGTCGACATCTCGATGAACGTCGTCACGCACAACGACGTCCAGGGCACCCCGCTGGTCGAGATGTCGTTGGCGGACTTCGAAAGCCCGGTACACACAGCGGTTCGGACCAACTTCCTGACGGCGCGGGCGGCCGCCCGGCACATGATCGGACAGGGCTCCGGGGTGATCCTGATGTTCGGTGGCGACGGCGATCCGCTGCCGGGATACCACCTCGGTGGTTTGCAGGTCGCGTTCAGTGCGATGGAGGCGCTGCGACGAGGGCTGGCGTGCGAGCTCGGACCGAACGGCATCCGCGTCGTGACCCTGCGTACCGGCGGCGTCCCGGAGACGATCCCGGCGGACGCCGGACTGGAAGACGCGATCCGTGACATGAACGAGGCGACGATGCTCAAGCGGACGGCTTCACTCGAAGACGTCGCCCGGGTGGCCGCCTTCGCCGCTTCGGACCATGCGCGCAGCATGACGGCGACGGCGCTGAATATCAGTTGCGGCACGATGGTCGACTGACCTTCCCGCCGGAAGTAACACCGGCGAACGATCTCCCGACTACGCGGCACTACCACGTGCTGGGGAGGTCGTTATGCCGAGGAGAACGACGAAACTGGGCATCGCGCTGGCGATCGGGCTGCTGGTCGCCGGAGGCTGCGGTGTGGAGACCGTGCCCACCGGGCGGGTCACGACGCAGAGTTCGACGTCGACGACAACGACGGTGCCGACAGTGTCGACGCCGCCGCCGACAAGTAGCTGGGCAGCGCCGACGACCACGGACACACCCACGCCGGAACCTCAGCAGTTCGTGCCGCCGACCACGACCGCGGTCGCGGTGCCGAAGCAGGTCGATCCGACACCGTCGAAGACCCGCCCGAAGGCGACGCCCACGGCGAAGGCGCCGAATCTGGCGGAGTGCGGGAGCGACTACTACCGCAACACCGACGGTGTCTGCGTCCACCGGCCGGCGACCGGACCCGGCGCGGCCAACGGCGCGACGGCCCTCTGCAAGGACGGTTCCTATAGCTACAGCCAGAATCGCCGCGGTACGTGTTCCGGGCACGGTGGGGTCCGCACCTGGTTGTGATCCCGTCGGTCAATCGTTCACTCGGAAGGGTGGTGCTGTGTAAGGTCGGATCATGGGATGCGCATGGTGAAACCGGTCGGACGGGCACCTTCGCCCCGGATCTTCGTCGTCGTGCTCGCCACCTGCGGTTTGGTGGCCTCGTTCATGCAGACGCTCGTCGTCCCGCTCATTCCGGCGTTTCCCCGGCTGCTCAACGCGACCCCGTCGGACGCGTCGTGGGTGGTGACGGTGACCCTGGTCGCCGGAGCCGTGGTGATGCCGGTGAGCGGCAGGCTCGGCGACCTCTACGGCAAACGCCGGTTGCTGCTGATCAGCCTGGGCTTCCTGGTTGCCGGCTCGGTGGTGTCCGCGTTGACCAGTTCGCTCGCGCTGATGGTCGTCGGCCGGGGTCTGCAGGGCTGTGCGATGGGCGCGATCCCGCTGGGGATCAGCATCATGCGCGACGAACTGGCGCCGGAACGGGTCGGTGCCGCGATCTCGGTGATGAGTTCGACGCTCGGCGTCGGCGGCGCCATCGGGCTCCCGGTCTCGGCGCTGGTCGCGCAGAACGCCGACTGGCACGTCCTCTTCTGGGCGTCGGCGGGGCTCGGGCTCGTCTGTGGCCTGCTGATCCTGTTCGTGGTGCCGGAGTCGCCGGTGAAGACACCAGCGCCGTTCGACTACCTCGGCGCGCTGGGGCTGACGGCCGGGCTCGTCTGCCTACTCCTGCCGATCGTCAAGGGCAGCGGATGGGGCTGGGGTAGCGGCCGCACCCTCGGCTTCGCCGGGGCCGCGGCGCTGATCCTGCTGGTGTGGGGCGCCTATCAGCTGCGGCGCCGCGATCCACTCGTGGACCTGCGGGTGTCCGCCCGGCGTCCGGTGCTGTTCACCAACCTCGCGTCGATCATGATCGGGTTCGCGCTGTACTCGATGGCGTTGTCGTTCCCGCAGTTGCTGCAAGCGCCCGGTTCGACCGGTTACGGCCTCGGCCTGACGATGGTTCAGGCCGGGCTCTGCCTGGCGCCCAACGGGGTGGTCATGTTCCTGCTGTCGCCGGTTTCGGCCCGGCTCATCGAGCGCTACGGCCCGCGCACGACACTGATGGTCGGTGCTGCCACCATCGCGGCGGGGTATGTCTTCGCGACCGTGTTGATGGACAACGCATTCGAGCTGATCACGGCGTCGATCATCATCGGTGGCGGCGTCGGCATCGCTTACGCGGCCATGCCCGCGCTCATCATGGGTTCGGTCCCGGTCACCGAAACCGCTTCCGCGAACGGGCTGAACTCGCTGATGCGCTCCGTCGGCACGTCGACGTCCAGCGCGGTGATGGCGACCATGCTGGCGTCGCTGGCGATCACCGTCGGCGGGGTTTCCGTCCCCTCCGCGACAGGGTTCCGGCTGAGCTTCGTGGTCGCCGCCGGCGCGGCGCTCCTGGGGCTCGTGCTGACCGTTTTCGTTCCGAAGCAACGTCAGCCCGAACCGCTGGTCGCGTCGGTCCACTAGCGCCCCTACGTGCGACGAAAGCTACTTCGTCGCACGTAGGGTGCTTCGCTCAGAACAGCGTCGGAACGATCGCGTCGATCAGGTGCGGTCCCGGCTCGGCGAGGGCGCGCTGGAACTGCTCGGCCAGCTCCTCCGCGGTCGTCGCCCGGGTCGCCGGGACACCCATGCCTTCGGCGATCTTGACGAAGTCCATGTCGGGCCGGGAGAGGTCGAGCAGCTCGTTCGCCTTGGGCCCGCTGGCGTCCGCGCCGACACGCTGCAATTCCAGTCGCAGGATGGCGTACGCGCGGTTGTTCAGCAGGACCGTGGTGACGTCGAGGTTCTCCCGCGCCTGCGTCCACAGCGCCGAAATCGTGTACAGCGCGCTGCCGTCGGACTGCAGGTTGATCACCGGCCGGTCCGGCGCGGCGACGGCCGCCCCGGTCGCGACGGGCATGCCGTACCCGATCGCGCCGCCGGTCAGGGTCAGCACGTCGTGCCGCGGCGCGCCCGCGGTCGCGGCGGGCAGCAGCAGACCGGAGGTGTTCGCCTCGTCGGCGATGATCGCGCGCTCCGGCAGGAGCGCGCCGATCACCTCGACCCAGTTCTGCGGCGTCAGCGGTCCGGACGGCAGCGCGGGCCGCGAGGCCTCTTGCAGCACGGGTTCCGTCTCGGCGGCGACCAGGTCGGCGACGTCGTTCAGGGCACGCGTGACGTCCTGCCCGACTTCGGCCAGCACGTGGACCTGCGCGCCTTCGGGCACCAGGTCACTCGCCTTGCCGGGGTAGGCGAAGAACGAAACGGGCGCCTTCGTCCCGGCGACGATCACGTGCTTGATCCCGTCGAGCTGGTACGCGACCTGCTCGGCGAGGTAGCCGAGCCGCTCGATCGTCGGCAGGCCTTCGCCGCGCTCGATGCGAGCGGGGAACGTCTCGACGAACGCCTTCACCCCGGTCGCGGCGGCGATCCGGCTGGTCGCGCGCAGACCGGCCTCGCGGCAGCCACCGCCGCCGACGAGCAGGGCGACCGGTTCACCACCGGCCAGCACCTCGGCGATGTTCTTCACCTTCGTCGCGTCGACGACCTGCGGGATCCGCGGCGGGATGGGCGCACAGGTCTCGCCGCCCTCACCCCAGGACGCGTCGGCGGGAAGGATCAGCGTCGCCACCTGGCCGGGGGCGTCCTGAGAGGCCGCGACCGCCGCGGCGGCGTCGGCACCGACGTCCTTCGTGTGCTCGGAGCGGCGGACCCAGCCCTGAAGCGAGCCTGCGACGGCTTCGATGTCCGATTCGAGCGGGGCGTCGTACTGCTTGTGGTAGGTCGCGTGATCGCCGATCACGTTGACGATCGGGGTGTGCGCGCGGCGCGCGTTGTGCAGGTTCGCCAGCCCGTTCCCGAGACCCGGGCCGAGGTGCAGCAGCGTGGCCGCCGGTTTGTCGGCGATCCGCGCGTAACCGTCCGCCGCGCCGGTGACGACGCCTTCGAACAGGCCGAGCACGCCGCGCATCTCGGGCACGGTGTCGAGCGCGGCCACGAAGTGCATCTCCGAGGTGCCCGGATTCGAGAAGCACACGTCGACACCACTGTCGACGAGCGTGCGGATCAGGGACTGGGCGCCGTTCATCTCACTCACTTTTCAAGCCCTCTCAGCGAAAAGAACGCCGGGGTTGAGGATCCCGGCCGGGTCGAAGGTCTCCTTGATCCGGCGCATCAGCGCGATCTTCGCCGGGTCCTCCAGATCGAGGAAGTAGCCGGACTTGGCCTTCCCGAGGCCGTGCTCGCCGGAGATCGCGCCGCCGAGTTCCATGCCGAGCGCGAAGACGTCGGTCAGCAGTTGCTTCCGTTTCTCCGGGTCCTTGCAGAAGATGGCGAGGTGCACGTTGCCGTCGCCGGCGTGCCCGCAGCCGAGCGCGCCTGCCTCGCGCGAGAGCGCCATTTCCCTGCTCCGGCGCAGGAACTCCGGCATGGCGGACCTCGGGACCACCACGTCGATGACGTCGTCGGCTCCGGCGGCCTTGGCCGTCCAGAACGCCTTCTCGCGGGCCTCGATGAGCTTGCGTGCCGAACCGCCTTCGAGCACGTAGACGTCCATCGCGCCGAGGTCGCCCAGCATGCCGCCGAGTTCCTCGATGTCGGCGTGCAGCCGGTCGTTGTCCCGGTTTTCCAGCGCCACCACCAGATACGCCTGCGCGGTGTCGCGGATGGCGTCCGGTACGCCGAGGCTGAGCTTCTCGTTGTAGCTGATCGCGGCGAGCGTCAGGTTGTCGATGTATTCGAGGATGTGCGGCGAGAGCCCGCTGGAGATGATCTTCGGAACGACGGTCATCACTTCGTCGAAGGTCTCGAACGGGGCGAACACCGTGGCACCGTGGGGCAGGCGCGGGTACAGCTTCACGATGACCTCGGTCGCGATCGCGAGGGTGCCCTCGGAACCGATGATCAGCTGCGTCAGGTCGTACCCGGTCGACACCTTCGAGGTCTTTCCGCCGGTCCGGATGATCTCGCCGGTCGGCAGCACCGCCTGCAAGCCCACGACGTTGTGCCGCGTGACGCCGTACTTGACCGCGCGCATCCCGCCCGCGTTCGTTCCGACGTTGCCGCCGACGCTCGCGCTCAATTCGCCCGGGTGGACGGTGTAGCCGAGGCCCGCCGCCGTGGTCTTTTCGTCCAATTCGGACAGCGTGACGCCCGGCTGGACGACGGCGACGTGGTTTTCCGTGTCGACCTCCAGCACCGCGTTCATGCGCTCGAAAGAGATCACCAAGCCGTCTTCGCGAGGCTGCGCACCACCCGAAAGCCCGGTTCCCGACCCTCTGGCGGTCACCGGCACGCCGTGTTCGCTCGCGGCCTTGAGCAGCTCCGCGACCTCCTCCGCGCTTCCCGGTTTCGCCAGGTAGGCGGGTTGCTGTGGGCCGACGGTCAAAGCCTCGTCGTGTGCGTAGTCCTCGGGGATCGCTTCGCCTGAAAGCAGATTCGTGTCCCCGACGATCTCGGCGAACCGTGCCGCAACATCGCCCATCGACTGCCCTTTCCTCACGCGTCTTTGCCTGGTTACCGAAGCGTAGTACGTCGCGGGCGACGATGGCCATGAATCATTTTCATGTTTGCTTCGGGCGGCCACAACCTCACGACAACCTCACTCGGTTACCCATGTCGCAGCGGGCCGCGGCGGCCCGCCGGAAGGGGTGGGACGCTCGATGGGATCAAGGATGAGACGGGCCGCGACGCTGGGGGCGGCGCTCGCGGTCACGTTCGGACTCGCGGTACCGGTGGCCGAAGGCGGGGAAGAGGGCTGCACGGCGCCCGTGGTGAACGTCAGCGGCGTCAGCCAGGCCGAGGGGACGAGCGCCGGGTACACCACTCTCCTCTTCACCGTTTCCCTCGACGACGGCGGCTGCGCGCCGCAGGGTTCGGTCGAGTACCGGACGATCGAAGGCAACGGGTCGCCGGTCGATCCGGCGTTCATCGCGAAGGAAGGGGCCGACTACCTGCCGAGCGCGGGCACGCTGACCTGGTCGGGCGGGGCGGCCCCGCAGACCGTCGCGGTCAGGGTCCGCGCCGACTCCCTCGTGGAGAACGACGAGATGTTCTCCTTGCGTCTGTACGGCGAGAAGGGGCTGCGGATCGGGCACAGTATCGGCGTCGCGTGGGTGGCCGACGACGACGCGACGAAAACCTCCCCGATCGCCACCACCCAGGACGGTGAGATCTGCTGGTCGATCCCGCCCAACTTCGCCCAGGGCGCGAGCTGCAAGGTGCCCGTCGTGCTCTCCCGGCCGTGGCCGGGGCCGCTCACGATCCGCTACCGCACCGAAGGATCCGCTCACGTGCCGGTGAAGGACGGTGTCGTCACCTTCCAGCGCGGTGAGACCAGGGCTTACGCCGAAATCACGCCCTCGCCGGGGCAAACGGGGAAGGCGCGAGTCGAGTTCTTCGAGCCGTCGCAGGGCAAGCTCGTGTACGCGACCTCGACCGTGGTGATCAGCCCCGCCCGGTGACGAGATCGGCGTCGGCCGTCGCGTTCGCCCGCCGGTACAGCTCGATCGCTCGAGCCCAGTGGGCGGCCGCGGCGGCCGTGACGCCACAGCGCGCCTCGAGGTCGCCCAGGTCGCGGTGCAGGTGAGCCTCCTCGTACGGGTCCGGGACGCCTTCGCGGACCGCGAGGCCGCGCTCGAGGTTCTCCCGCGCCGCGGCCAGGTCGCCGAGTCCGAGGTGGGCACGGCCGAGCCGGTCGAGCGCGGCCGCCTCGCTGTGCCGGTTCCCGACGTCGCGGCTGATCAGCAGCGCCTGGTCGAAGTCGTCCCGCGCGGCCCGGAAGTCGCGGCGGGCGAGGTGGACCTGGCCGGCGTGCAGCAGCGATTCCCACTCCTGCCACCGGTCGCCGATCGCCCGTGACGCGGCCAGCGCCTTGCCGAGATGGTCCAGCGCGACGTCGTGATCGCCGAGTTCCTCGTATGCCTCGCCGAGAGTGTCCAGAGTGGCGGCTTCCAGCCGGGCGTTGCCGAGTTCACGGAACGTCTCCAGCGCGGCCGTCAGCGGACTGAGACCGTCCATCGGCTGTCCGCGGCGGATGTAGGCGTGACCGAGGTTGCGCTGGGACAGCGCGCGCCCGAGCCGGTTGCCCGCCGAGGTGCACCGCTCCACCGCGAGCCGGTACGCGGTGATCGCCTCGTCGAACCGGCGCAGCGCGGCGTAGGCGTTCGCGGTGTTGTTGTAGATGTGCCCTTCGCCTTCGAGATCACCCGCGGCGCGGGCGGCCCTCAGCGCGCGGGCGTTCGTGTCGAGCGCGTCCGTCAGCCGGCGGGTCATGAAGTAGGCCGCGCCCAGCGCACGCAGCATTTCCGCCTCGGCCAAGGGATCGTCGAGTTCGGCCGCCGCCGCAGCCCCTTCGCGGCAGAGCCCGATCCGCTCGTTCCAGCCGCCCGTGGTGTCGTAGAAGCTGGTCAGCAGGTAGGTGAGCTGCCAGGCGGCGGTGTTGCGGCCGTGTTCGCGCGCGAACCGCACCACCGGCAGCAGGTTCGCGCGCTCGGCGCCCAGGAACGCCAGCGCGGCTCGCCGGTCCACCGGGAACGGACGTTCGGGCGGCGGGTGCCGCAGCGCCGGGGTGACCAGATCGCGGTTCGGGTCGATGATCCGGTTCGCCTCGGCGGCGACGTGCAGATACCAGTCGATCAGCCGGTCCGCCGCCTCGGCGCGGCTCGCCGCCGTTTCGTCGGCGCGGGCGCACGCGACGGCGAACTCCCGGATCAGGTCGTGGAGACGATGGCGGTCCGGTCCCGCCGGGGTGATCAGGTGCGCCGCGGACAACGCGGCGACCGCGGTCCGGCCCGCCTCGGCGGGCACCCCGCACAACGCGCTGCCCAGCGCCGAACTGAACGACGTCCCCGGGATCAGCCCGGCCAGCCGGAACAGCTGCGCCGGGGCGTGGTCCAGCGGGAGGTAGGCGCTCGCGAGGACAGTCTTGACCGTCCGGGAATCTCCCTGCACCGCAAGGGTTTCGAGCCGGCCGACGCCGGTCAGCTCGCGGGTGAGTTCCGCGATCGGACGGCCCGGCTCGCCGCTGAGGCGCGCGGCGGCGATCCGCAGTGCCAGCGGCATCCCGTCGCAAAGCCTGGCCAGCCGCGCGGCCTGCGCGGGTTCGCGGGCGACCCGGTCGGCGCCCAGTACCCGGGTGAGCAGGGTCATCGATTCCGTGTCGGCCAGCGCGTCGAGGGCGAACACGCGGACGGCGTGCCTGCTGCCGAGCGCGGCAAGGGTCTGCCTGCTGGTCACGATCAGCAGCGCCTTCGCCGTCCCGGGGACCAGAGGAAGGATCTGGTCCACACTGCCCGCGTTGTCGGCGACGATCACGCACCGCCTCCCGTGCAGCAGCGAGCGGTAGAGCGCCGCGCGTTCGGCCGTCGCGTCGGGCAGCCGATCGTCGGGCAGGCCGAGTCCGCGTGACAGATGCGCGAGCGCGTCGCCCTGCGAGATCGCTTCGTGCGGGTCGTGCCCGGCGAGGTCGAGGAAGAGTTGGCCGTCGGGAAAGCGGTCCGCGATGAGATGCGCCCACTGCACGGCGAGCGCGGATTTGCCCATCCCCGCCGCGCCGGAGATGACCACGACCGGCGGCTCGGGTGCGTCGAGAAGCCTGTCGAGCGAAGCGAGTTCCTGCTGCCGTCCGGTGAAGTACCCGACCCGGGCGGGGAGTTGCGCGGGCGCGGTGCCCCGCACCGGCGCGTCGAGTTCGGGTGCGCGGCGCAGGATCGCCGTATGCAGTTCGACCAGGTCCGGGCCGGGATCGACGCCGAACTCGTCGGCGAGTCCCCGGCGCACCGCCTGGAACGTCTCCAGCGCCTCGGCGTGTCTGCCGCAGCGATGCAGGGCGAGCATGTGCAGCGCGGCGAGCCGCTCTCGATACGGCTCCTCGGCACGGAGTCGCGGAAGCTCCCGGAGGACCTCCTCGTGATCGCCGAGCCTGAGTTCGGCGTCCCAGAGTTCTTCCCAGGCGGACAGCCGCAGTTCCTGAAGTCGTTCGACTTCGCGTAGCCCCCAGCCGTCGAGTTCGGCGTCCGCGAAGGCTTGGCCGCGCCAGAGCCGTAGAGCCTCGCGCAACGCCGTCACCGCTTGGCCGGGATTGCTCCGCTTGGCGGCACGAAGGTCTTCCTCGAAGCGGAGAGCGTCGACTGAGGACGGTGCGACGGTCAGGACGTACCCGGGTTTGCGGGTCAGCAGGACCGGCGGGAATCCGCAATCCTCCAGCGCCTGCCGGATCCTGGCGACGTGACTGTGCAGGGTCTTCACGGCGGTACGGGGCGGATCCTCACCCCACAGCACGTCGACCAGCCGGGGGATCGGGACGACAGAACCCGCGTGCAGGGCGAGAACGCCGAGCACGGCTCGCTGGCGGGCGCCGTGCAGCTCCGCCCGCCCGGTGGGGCCGATCGCTTCGACCGGGCCCAGCACCCGTAATTCCCCTGGCCCGGGCACTCTGCTCCCTCCGGCATGTGACCTCGGTGAGCGTATCCGGGCGAAGACTCACCGAAATCGGCCAATTAGGGCACACGATCTCCACAACCCCGCCACAACCGGCCTGACTGATCGTCAACGGGTCGAATGTTTCGCCCAAGGAGGGGAACATGATCAGCAGTCATCCGCGGCGCCGTCGAACGCTGCTCGCCTCGGCCGTCTTGGCCGTCGCGACACTGTTCGCGGGTGTCGCACCGGCGGTGCAGGCCGCACCGGAGGCTCGTAGCGACGTCTTCATCCGAGACAACGGATCCGACTACGGGTACGAGGCGTCGTCCGGTTCGCTCTACTCCAGCCCCGACATCCGGGTGTGTTTCTCGGCGACGGTGCTCTGCGCCACCGACGACCCGATCGTCCAGGGGAGCACCGCCTACATCCATGTCACGCTGAATCGTCCCGGCCCGTACGGGGATGGGTACGAGAAGGGGAACCTCCAGGTCTGGTACACCAAACAGGGCACCGTGGCCCAGTGGCCGAACCAGTGGAACTACATCGGCTCGAAGCTCGACGTGGACGTGCCTTACGGCACCAAGACGGTCGTGATCCCGTGGAAGGTCCCGATCGGCTCGCACTTCTGCCTGCTGGCCCGGTGGCTGTCGCCGACCGACCTGCCGACGGAAGGCGTCAGCACGTCCCTCAACACGCGGAACAACAACAACATCGCCTGGCACAACGTGAACGCGGTCCCGTTCAAGATCAAGGTCCCGGTGATCCGGCCCATCGTGTTCGGCTGGCACGGTCCTGACCCGGCGACGGTCGGCGACATCGTCTTCACCCAGCCGGGCAAGCCGTTCACCGGCCCGGGACGGATCACCATCGACCTCGGTCCTGATCTCGCCGCGCGCTGGCGGGCAGGCGGAGCGAAGGGTGAAGGCATCGAACGGGTCGGCGAGACCGAGTTGGCCATCGTGAACCCGCAGCGGGCCCGGATCAGCGGGCTGGCGTTCAAGGCGGGCGAACAGATCGACGCCAAGCTGAGCTTCACCGCCGGTGCCGAGGCGGCCGGTGGGCAGTACACCGTCCACGTGACCCAGGTCGACCAGCGCGGCGAAGAGGTCGGTGGCGTCGAATACCGGCTCGCGGCCGAACGGCAGTAAGAAGCCAGGGAGGGGTGCCGGCCCGTGGGCGGCGAGGGTGGGGAACCCTCGCCGCCCACGGGTTTTTCACGCGCGTGCGAACGAAAGCGTCTCGCCCTCGACACCTCGCAGCCAGAGATCCTGCGCGGCTTCCGCCATATCGGCCAGTCCTTCTTCGATCGTCGCGAACACGTTGCCGGGCACCCAGCCCGCGTCGCCGTTGATCAGCAGGTTGTTGCGGCCGTAGAAGATCGCGAGATCCGTCGCGCCCTGGTCGCTGTGCGCCTCACTGTCCTCGTCGTAGCCGTACGCCGGATTGCCGATCTCCCACGCCTCGAACCCGAAGTACACGACATCGCCCGGAATCGGTGTCACCGTGGGGTTTTCGCGGCCCGGTTTCGGTTCGGCGAAGGGCGGCACGAGGGTGTAGACCTCGTTCCGCGCGTACTTCGCGTGATAGGCCGAACCGCTTTGCGGCAACGCGTCCCAGACGGCGCGGCAGGTTCGCGGGGCTTCGGCGTCGAGCAGCCGGGCCCGGCAGGAGACCCCGCGCTTGTCGAGCGTGATCGTGATGTAGCGGGCCATCACTCGACCCCCGCCACGACGTCACCCCAGATCCGCAGCGCTTCGTCGACCTGCTCGGTGTCGACGATCAACGGCGGCACCATCCGGACGACGTTCATGTACGCCCCGCACGTCAGCAGCAGCAACCCGTTGGCGGACGCGGCTTTCTGCGCCGCCTGGGCCTTCGCGGTGTCCGGCTCGCCGTCCGGAGTGGTGAACTCGGAACCGACCAGCAGCCCCAAGCCGCGGACGTCGCCGATCGATGGCGATTTGTCCGCGATCACCCGGACGCCTTCGAGTAACTGGCGTCCGCGTTCGGCGGCGTTCTCGACGAGGCCCTCCTGTTGGATCACTTCGAGCGTGGCTATCGCCGCCGCACAGGCCACCGCGTTCCCACCATAAGTCCCGCCCTGGGAGCCGGGGAGCGCCTTCGCCATCAGCTCCTCCGACGCGGCGATACCCGAGATCGGGAACCCGCTCGCGAGTCCCTTCGCGATGAGCACTATGTCCGGGCGCACCCCGAAGTGCTCGTGCCCCCAGAACCTGCCTGTCCGGCCGAAGCCGGTCTGGATCTCGTCCATCACCAGCAGGATCCCGTGCTTGTCGGCGCGCTCCCGCAGGCCGGCCAGAAACGCCGGGTTCGCCGGGACGTACCCGCCCTCGCCGAGCACCGGCTCGATGAAGAACGCGGCCGTCTCGTTCGGCGCGCAGACCGTCGCGAACAGGTAGTCGAGCTCGCGCAGGGCGAACTTCGTCGCGGTCTCTTCGTCCCAGCCGTAGTGGAAGGCGTAGGGGAAGGGCGCGACGTGCACACCGGACATGAGCGGCGAGATCCCGGCGCTGAACCGGGTGCCCGACGTCGTCATCGTCGCCGCCGCGACGGTCCGGCCGTGGAATCCGCCCTGGAAGACGATGACGTTGGGCCGCTTGGTCGCCTGCCGCGACAGCCGGAGCGCCGCCTCGACCGCTTCGCTGCCCGAGTTCGAGTAGAAGAGGGAGTTCAGGCCTTCCGGCAGGACGCCGCCCAGCTTCTCGGTCAGTTCCAGCATCGGCTTGTGCATGACCGTCGTGTACTGCCCGTGGATGAGCTTGCCGACCTGTTCCCGCGCGGCGCTCACCACGTGCGGGTGACAGTGGCCGGTGCTGGTCACGCCGATACCGGCGGTGAAATCCAGGTGACGTTTGCCATCGGTGTCGTAGAGGTACACCCCTTCACCGTGGTCGACCACGACCGGCGTTGCCTGCTTGAGCAGCGGTGATAGCTGGGCCATGGGCTGCGCTCCTAGGTCGGCTGAGCTGTTGTCGATTGTTGACAATATCCATAGCATGGCGTTCGGGACAACATGGAGGAGCGTTGGGATGAGCTCGATCAGTGAGGCCGGCGTAGTCGCGGCGGTCGACAAGGAACTGTTCATCGGCGGCAAGTGGGTGCCCGCCGCGGGTGGGAAGACCTTCCCCGTTCTCGACCCCTCGACGGGTGAAGCCCTGTGCGAGGTGGCCGACGCGTCACCGGCGGACGGTGTCGGAGCACTCGACGCCGCCGTCGCCGCGCAGGCCGACTGGGCGAACGTCGCCCCGCGTGAACGCGGCGAGATCCTGCGCCGCGCCTACGAACTGCTCATCAAACGCGCCGACGAACTCGCGCTGTTGATGACCCTCGAGATGGGCAAGCCGCTCGCGGAATCGAAGGGTGAGATCACCTACGCGGCCGAGTTCTTCCGCTGGTTCGCGGAGGAGGCCGTCCGGATCGACGGTGGCTACGCCGTCGCGCCCAACGGGACGGGCCGGTTCCTGGTGACGAAGCAGCCCGTCGGACCGTGCCTGCTGATCACGCCGTGGAACTTCCCCATGGCGATGGGCACCCGCAAGATCGGGCCCGCGGTCGCGGCCGGTTGCACGATGATCATCAAGCCCGCCGCCCAGACCCCCCTTTCGATGCTGGCCCTCGCGGCGATCCTCGCCGAGGCGGGTTTGCCGGAAGGCGTGCTGAACGTCCTCACGACGTCGGACTCCGGCGGTGTGATGGAGCCGCTGATCCGTGACGGCCGTGCCCGGAAGCTGTCCTTCACCGGTTCGACCGGCGTCGGGCGGAAGCTGCTGGAACAGTGCGCGGACAAGGTGCTCCGCACCTCGATGGAACTCGGTGGCAACGCTCCTTTCCTTGTCTTCGAGGACGCCGACATCGACGCGGCTGTCGAAGGCGCGATGACGGCGAAGATGCGCAACATCGGTGAAGCCTGCACGGCCGCGAACCGCTTCTATGTCCAGCGGGGCATCGTCGACGAGTTCTCCCGGCGTCTCACCGAGCGCATGGAGGCCCTGCCGATGGGGCGCGGCACCGAGGAAGGTGTCGTCGTCGGCCCCCTCATCGACGAAGCCGCCGTCGAGAAGGTCAGTAGCCTGGTCTCGGACGCCACCGGGCGAGGAGCGCGCGTCCTCACCGGCGGGTCCACAGTGGACGGACCGGGCAACTTCTATCAGGCGACAGTGCTCACCGACGTACCCAAGGACGCCAGGCTCGCTTCGGAGGAGATCTTCGGGCCGGTCGCCCCGATCACTCCGTTCGACAGCGAGGACGAGGCCATCGCGGCGGCGAACGACACCGAATTCGGTCTCGTGTCCTATGTGTACACCTCCGATCTCAAGCGGGCGCTGCGGGTTTCGGAGCGGCTGGAAGCCGGCATGATCGGCCTCAACCAAGGACTGGTTTCGAACCCGGCGGCGCCGTTCGGCGGGATCAAGCAGTCCGGGCTCGGCCGTGAAGGCGGCACCGTCGGCATCGACGAGTTCCTCGAGACCAAGTACATCGCGGTGGCTCTGTGAGTTCTCAAGCAGCGAATTCTCAAACAGCGAATTCTCAAGCCGTGAATCCTCAAGCGGTGAATCCTGAAGCAGGGGCCTCTCGAACAGGGAAGTCTTCTTATCGGATCGCCAGCATTCCCGGCGACGGGATCGGTGTCGACGTGACGGTCGAGGCCCGCAAGGTCCTCGACCGCGCGGCGGCGTCGCATGGCTTCTCCTTGTCCTGGCAGGAGTTCGACTGGAGCTGTGAGCGGTACACCAAGACCGGTTCGATGATGCCGGACGACGGTATCGAGCAGCTTTCCCGGTTCGACGGGATCTTCCTCGGTGCCGTCGGATTTCCCGGTGTCCCGGACCATGTTTCGTTGTGGGGTCTCCTCATTCCGGTGCGGCGCGCGTTCACGCAATACGTCAACCTCCGGCCGGTCCGGCTGCTTCCGGGCACGACATCGGCACTGGCCGGCCGTAGCGCCGACGAGCTGGAGATGGTGATCGTCCGGGAGAACTCCGAGGGCGAGTACTCGGAGATCGGCGGCAGGCACAATCGGGGTCAGGCGAACGAGGTCGTCTTACAGGAATCCGTTTTCACGCGGGTCGGGGTGGAGCGGATCATCCGCTACGCCTTCGAACTGGCGAAAACGCGGACGGGGCGGGTCTGCTCGGCGACCAAGTCCAACGGGCTCATTCACTCGATGCCGTTCTGGGACGAGATCTTCGCGGAAATCTCGTCGGAATATCCGGACGTGCACGCCGAACAGTGCCATGTCGACGCGCTCGCCGCGCGAATGGTCCAGGCGCCGGACCGGCTCGACGTCGTGGTCGCTTCCAATCTTTTCGGCGACATCCTGAGCGACCTGGCGGCGGCCGTGACGGGCGGGCTTGGGATGGCGCCTTCGGGCAACATCAATCCGACCGGCGAGTTCCCTTCCATGTTCGAGGCAGTGCACGGCAGCGCTCCCGATATCGCCGGACAGGGCATCGCGAATCCGGTGGCGCAGATCCTGGCGGGTGCGATGATGCTCGACCATCTCGGTGAAACGGTTGCGGCACAAGATGTTCACGCTGCGGTGGAGAAGGTTCTCGAGGAGGGTGCCGTGCAGACCCCTGACCTCGGCGGGAAGTCCACCACCGCCGAACTCGGGTCCGCGGTGGTCGCCGCTCTATCTTGAACCATCCGCCCAGTGGCTTGTCAAGTCCGGGAAGTCATGAACGGTCCATTCATGATTTCGG